>NZ_JCAYNT010000024.1:0-76572 GCF_059758095.1 Shewanella sp. MF05913 | reverse complement strand
GATTTACGAAAATCGACCACATCGGCACATAAATAAACGGTGGGCACATCAACAAATATCTTCATGCCGTTAACCCTTTAATAATGGCAACGATATCGTTCGTTGCTAAATTGGCTGGAAACATTAATTGGCCTGTGCGGATATCAAACTGCACCACATTTTGATGAGTTTGCGCGCAGACTTCAGTGGTGGTTTGTTTTAACTGAATAAAACGTGATGGTGTGGGGTTCGTTGTTTGCACTGGCAAGGTTGAATTAGGCTGATACTCAGCCTGTAAAGCGCGCTGTTTATAATAAGTGGTGATAGATACATTATGGTGTTGGCAGAATTCAATATTAGTGCCACTAAACGAGCCGCGTTGTTGAAGTAGCATCTGCCACTGAGTAGTTGTTCTGTATGTTTTCATCACCTGCTCCAAATTTATCATTAAGCAGGTATTTTTAGACAATCAGAGCATCGATGCTAGGTGTACTTTGCTAGACGCATACGAAAAAGCTTTTCGCATCGCATGGCAGAATGCACAGAGCTTCTTGGTGCAGAAAATGCCTACACTTTCAAAAAGAGTTGTCACGATTTAAGACGACCATAACAAGCTGGAGCGTCATGCGAGGCGGTAATATTCAAACAACCAGTAAACGGCTAAGTCATAGCCCTAGGGGTTTAAGCAAAAGCCAATATCACAGCCAGTACTTATGCTCATTTTGATATTGAGCATGTTAGGCAGGAACTAGGTATCACTACTGCTCATCTGCTTGGGACTTTTCAGCACGAATCGCAAGTAGATAGATTGGTTAGGGAAATAGAACAGCTTTCATCTGAGGAGAGAAAGAAACTACTAATAAGAATTTAAATTGCGATACAACAAATTCTTATTAGTATCAAAATTATGAAACACTAATGGCTATTGGGGTATGTATATTAGTAGCGATTTTCTGTGCGACTTCACTGTATATATCAACTTCAACTTCTGGAACCGAAAGTGAAATTATTAACGCATATCGAGCCTGTGAGTTATATCGCTCATGTGTTTTACGAGTCTTCCACCATCCACTGGTAGGATAAATAGCGATCTTTCCTCTAGAAGCAAGATCTGCAGCACTGCCGCGCCAAACATCTTTATGAATAGATCCTCTATGACGTTGTTGCTTACCTAGAAGCCAATGGCTATCGTCTAAAGTATCAGGCTTGTCTCCCTCTGCCTTTTTATTGATACGCCTCATGAACTGTTTGTCTGATTCACCTTGATGCTTGACGTCAAACCTCAGCTGGTGACTAGCATAACTATATTTAGTTAACACATTACGGCTTGACGGGTTTGGCTCAATAAAATAAGAAACTGTTATCGTAAGCTCAACATCAGCCTCACCAATTTTCATTAATTCCTCAACTGGCCAAGGCAAATCATGTAAATTCATATCCTTAGTTTTTGTCTCTTTAGATTTTGGCTTAACATAAGGCTGTAATTCATCTTGAATTACCAATGTTAAAGAGTTACTTGCACTATTCAGAGCTTTATTAAGATTAGGGACTCCAAAGCCTACTTTACGAACTAATTTAGCCATATCTGACTTCTTGATGTTATCTTGATTACGGTTTACGGAAATCAAAGAATACATTGCATCAGTCCAATCTGCAGAGTGAACTATCAACGCCCTAACGGTTTCAGGCCAAAGGTCGCTATATTGTGATTTTATTTGGGCAGTAAACCTTGCTGCCAATGCTGTTGCAGAACTGGTCGCATTTGTACATTGGAAGTACCTTTGCGAGAAGTTATTATTTGTAGTAAGCAACTGTAAATCTTGCATACCTACACTGATGCCCAATTGATCTTGGCCAACATTTCCACCTTCAAATACCACTTCAGGTTTTATAGGTGTGTTTCTTCTATCCCAATTGAGAGATGTTGTCGAGTATGGCGATAAACCACCTTTCGGGGCTAAAGGTTGGTAGTCAGAAGCTTCTGTAAGTGTATTTTTTTCTGTATAAGCACCAACCGTTAATACATTCCATGCCTGTGCAGGATCATGAATATCACTTAGGTAATTCCGCTCGGGGTACTCAATCCCCTCAATAGGTAAGGCATTCCCCGCACATACAGTAAATAATCTAGGAAATGCACCCTCTCCGAGGTAATCGACTGCAAGCATATCCATTGCACTAGACCAAGATGATGGCCTTCCTCTATCGGTACCTATACCTGATGATAACGACATTGAGTAAACACGTGACCGTTCAGGTTTGTAGTTTTCTATTTCCGATATAGCATTTTCTGTAACTAATCCTAAAGGCTTACCTACATTATCACCATTAAATCGGATGGTTTTGACTGATTCTAACCTATGATTAATTGTTATTATATCTGATGAACTTAATCTATCAGTTAAGTCTCCCCAAATTGCTAGCCCAGCCATCTCTGTGCCATGTCCCATTGCGTCAGTGGGATCACTATCATCTGTTATTGTTCTTTGATCTGCTAAACCAGCAAATGGCGACAACAAAGGATGAGCAACATTTACACCAGAATCAATAATACAAACATATGGAGAAGCATCAGTATAAGAATGATTTAGACGTTGAAGTAATTCTTCTGACCATTCACCTTGCTCAGCTGGCTCCATAGAATCGAAGAATTCAGCGGTAACTTTAGGGTAGCGTATTTCAGATACTCTAAAAAGCAGATTAGCGTTTTGTTCCAACTGACTTTGGCTAGCCTTTATCTGAACCACAGTGTGCTCTGGGAATCGAAGTTTATGTTGAGATACCTCGATTTCAGCAATGCCTGCCAGTTTAGTAAAGTCTGAAATGATCTCATTGTAATAATTATGTGTCTGACGACTTTTTTTCGGTGTAGATAACCACACTTCCCACCAAACGTCAGAATCTTTATCTTCAGGAAGGAGGGAGTCATCATCTGCCCAAATTGCAAAAAATGAAGCACTACGAATTGATTTAATGGAATCAATTAATTTTTGATGATCTGTTGGTTTATCATTTTTGTTTGTTTTGTACGATTCATAATCAGTTAATTTCTTTTCATAAAAATCTAACTTGCCATCAGGTACAAAAGCTGTAGCAATGGTGGTTTTTTGCCCATTAACACTAATCGTCTTTACATTGTGTAAGACGATCCCTTGAGTGTCATTTGCAAGACTTTGGACTGCCATTTCAACATTGGGAAAGCTTTCAAACTCTACTTGAATTCCAGCTCCCATCTCAAGAGGTATTTCAGGTATGTATTGCTTTACTCGTGATAAGTCCTTGGCCACGTATTCTAGTTCTTGCCGAAGCTTACCACTATGATGATGTCTGTCTTGAGCTGGTATTTCAGAGGAAGAACTCCCACCTATAGATGGCGAAGAAAATTCGTAAGAAGTAGCTGAACGGTTTATAAAAAAATGCGGTTTATCAAATCTATTACGTGCCATTAAGAATCCTTCTTACACCATAAAGTGTTGGCTGATTTTTTTTCTACCCTCAATAGCTTGTTGGAGCATCGAGAGTGTAATTGAATTGTGATCATAAATTAGCATTTCTTTGATAGCATCATTTGCTGCAAGAGTAATTTCAGCGTTACTTAACCCTTCAGAAATTAAAGGGAGTTTTTTCCATGAAAAATTACTCGCGACATAACTTTGAAGCCGAGTTTTAAATAATTCAATAATTTCTTCTTTCGAGGGCAATTGATACCGAATAACATCATCGAAACGCCTAAATAATGCATGATCTAGAGCTTCTATGTGATTAGTAGCACAAACAATCACACTATTTGAATTATCTTGCTCAAGCATCTGTAAAAAGCTATTAAGAATTCGGCGCGCTTCTCCAACATCATTACTATTTCCGCGGTGTGAACCTAAGGCATCAAACTCATCAAAGAAATAAACACCACGAACTTCTCTAATAGTATCAAATATTTGGCGAAGCTTCGCAGAAGATTCTCCCAAATACTTTGTAATTACAGCATCTAAACGAACTTCAAATAAAGGAAAATCTAACTCTCCAGCTAATACAGAAGCTGTAAATGTTTTTCCTGTACCAGGCTTACCAGCTAGAAGAAGCTTTCTCCTAGGAGATAAGCCATGATTCTTTAGAGTTGCGAGATGCTTTTGTTCTTTTACTAACCTGTTTAATTGGTCTTTCACTTCTGAAGATACTATTAAATTTGAAAAACGAAGTTTTGGATGTGTTGTTGTAAGTAATCCTGATGAATCTTTCACACCACTGGCAATTGAGATAGGGAGATTTTTTGCACTAGTTTTTTTAGCTGATTCAACTAATAATTTAAGCTCTTGAGCAAGTTTACCGTGCCCACTTCTGGCTTCATGAGCGGCAACCTGAAGCGCAACAGATAAAAATCTGTCGTCATCTTTATCGATATACGATTGCATTAGTGCTTTAATTTGAGTTGAACTAGCCATTATTTCTTAAATATTTTTATAAATTCATTTTTGATATAGTAACTGAATTGGCTACTTTTATCTAATGAATACCATTAAGTTTAATTCTCAATTTTCTTCCTTATCTTACAAAGTCACATGCGGTATCTTTCTGCTTCAAAGTTTCAGAACTACTATCCTGCATCGCTTTCAAAATCATCAAATTACACTCTTTCTCTTTTAATTCTTGTTCATTCTTTTGCTTTGGCTCGCTAATATAAGCAACCATTGGCTTATAATTCAAAGATGCATTGCAGTACATGTTAGATAAGCTTCGACCTCTCTGATTCAGATTTTCCATGCTGGATAACTGAGTACATAGTTCGGTAAACATAGTCTTGGCTTGTTGAGTGCATTTAGAGAATTGAGTAGCCTGTTGCTCAAGGTCTGAGCAAACGCTATTGGGTTTTATCTTCCATAGCTGATGCTGAAATCGGATATTAGTATCGTTGTAGACTAAGCTTTGTGAGGTTACAGTCGTGTTCATTGAATCAACATACACTTCAGCAATACTATTGCTTACCGTGTGCAGGTAGGCTGCAAACAATTGTGAGAATGGATCCATAACTCTTCCTTAAGCATATGTTGAATATTCTATAACACACTAACAATACTCCTTTTTCTATCTTAGTTGAACATTTTTATTACGACCTCATTTAGCTATTAATTTTAGATTACGTACACTTATTGACAGAACTCCAAGTTAGAGCAATTAGGGTCAATATTACCATTAGCCTGTGAATAGCTTAACGTCCACTCATGTACTCTAGTGACGATTTCAACACCTAAAGCGACAATGCCTTTTAACTGCACTATAAGCTCATCACCATAACGATTCGTTGCAAATTGTCTCTCATCAGTCTGTATGTGGGAATTTTCAGTAATTTCCGTGTTTTCTGCAGCATTGACTCCAGAATAACATTCTTGGATTATTTCAGGATTTCCTGGAACTGATTTTTGGCTGAATCCCGCGCGACTAGTAGCATTTACGGCATTGGTTTCATCATTTGGTTCATCATTTGGTTCTGTAATAGTTGAGTGACTAGATGCAGGCTGATAGCCTGCATCCTTAGTCTTTTCGTGGGAATTGCCGAATTTTTGATGACTTAATTGGATATCGCTTAGCTTTTTATATTGGTGAAGCAATCTAATGACTTGATCATCACGCTTACAAAATACGCCGCCCATCAGCTCTGTGTATCGACTCCAATCTGAGTCATCTGCGGCTTGCCTAATTTGTTCTACCCATTCTAGGCTTTCGTCAGTGATTTTACTTAGCCGTCTTAATTCACGCCAAGGCGTAACGCCTACCCCACCAATTTGCTGAAATTGACGAATGCCCCAGACGGTAAAAGCTTAATCTGTAAGCCATTTGTAATTGTGACCAGTTGCTATTAGGTTTTGCTTTAATCTGTTTTTCATTTCATCACTCGCCCTGAAATAAACAGATTTAATATCATTGTCGTAAGCGTTTTGACTAAATCCTCGTTCTTTTGCTTTGTCATACCACTCATGGCCTAAGTCAAATTCACCCGTTGAAAGGTAAACAGCGCCTAGCAAAGTACATGGCCTAAAATTTAACGGTGTCACTTTATGTGCTTCTAAACCAAATTTAATTGAATTAACATAATCCTTTAAGTCTCTACAAACGCCACCGTATGTGGTTAATAAAGCTGATTTTAATTTCTTTTCATTTTTAGGGAGATTAAATGGATATGATTCATCTAACGCTTTTTTTATTTTGGTCAGCACTTCAGCTTTACGATAGGCGGCACTAGCATTAACCAGCTCCCAAGGTAAGCTTTTCTGTTTCCAGTTTTGAAAATGCTGATGGGCTAAATGAAGGTGATATTTTTTGTCGATAAGATCTGAAACAATACCTTCACTATCTAGCCATTTTTTCTCATCAATGCTGATTGGTCTTGCCATTAATTTCTGTAAAAGTTCTTCAGTACGCGAGTGTTTCGGAATATTGTTTAAGCCCAATTTAGGAAAGTCAGAAAAATGTTTTTTCCTTTCAACTTCCGCTTCTTGTTCAGCTTTTAATTTTGCAGCCGCTACAGCTCGTCTCTCAACCTCAATGGCTTGTCTTTTAATTTCTAATTCACGCTGTTTTTGAGCTTCAATAGCTTCAAGTTTTGATTGATATTGTGCTTCAATCTCTTTAATAACAAACAAATCACTATTTGTGGTCAGCTCGTTCCCCGTATCCTTAAGCCTTTTTTTCACTGAAATTTTTAACTGAAGCCCACCGAACACAATGTGTTTTAGCTTCTCTTCAATTGTTTTATGATTATTAAGATTTGCAAACAAAGCTAACTCTTCAGAACCAAGTGCGCTTGATAGCTTTTCCATATCGACAAATGAAATTCGTAGTGGATCACTCGTAACCTGTTGAAGTAGAAAATCTATAAATTTTCGATAATTGGGGTAAATATCTTCAGGGAATAATGCTCTAGCTTGAATAGTTTTTGCTTTAACTATGTCAGCTAAATTCATCTCACTTTGTTGTTTGCCGCTTTGCAAAGCTTTGTCTAATAACCGTTTTTTTATCTCTTTGGCGATAACTTTTGTTTTTTCAACCGTTTCTAATTTGGTATTAATGATAGTTTTGTGCTTAGGGGCTTTAATCGGTTCAGGCTTGACGTTGTACTGTGTAAAAACCAAATCAACAACTGCGTGATTTGAATCATTCAATAGCTCAACACCAAATTCAGCCACTCTTTTTTTTACTTCAATTTTTAATTTAAGTGCACCGAATAGTAAAGCATCAGTTCGTTCAGATAATATTCCTTTTTCAGCCACTGATTGGAATAGCTTATGAGTGGTATAACCTAATCCAATAGACAGTATCTCTATATCTCGTTCAAGTACGCCCATCTCATCTTGATTAAGCATACTTACAAATAGATCAATATATGCTCTATGAGTTGGGTATTGAAGCTTTGGAAATAGCAGTTGAGCTTGAGAGTTCTGTTTATTAACCACAGTAAAAATCCATTTTATTTAGTTGATTTAATATGCTTGCTCAGCCAAGAATTGATTGTCCTGATCGCTTGATATGATGAACTAAAAGCGTAATCGACGCTTTTTGCATATTCCATAACATGGTTAACCATAGCTTGCGCTGCTTGGTGGGGATTAGCATAATTTTTCTGAGTATAAAACTGTATAGCAAAAGCTTCTACTTTATCTTTTTTAGCATAACGCTTATCTCGACCTGCTTTTCCAGCTTTCGATGAAGCTTCTGCATAACCTTTGAATTTGGTTATATCAGTTTGAAGTGACTGATACCCATCATTAACATCAACAAATTGACGTTTGGCAAACATTTGAAATAACAACTTGGCTTGCTTGGGCATACCAGCCATCTGACAAGCTATAGCACCATGAATAAGCTCAGCACTGTCTTGTGGAATCGCATTTAGAAATGTGAGAGCTTCACTACCCTCTTCTCCAAATGCTTCATGTAAGTTTGAAGCATTGGCAAATCGTCTGACCTCATTAATATCATCACAAGGCTCTGCAGCTATTGACTCAAATAATGATGTAAATATCTCTGCACCTTTAAGCTGCTCAGTCTCTAGTATTGACTGACTATCATCAACTTTCGAAAGCGCTTTGGCTAAAGACTCTTCATTAATGCCTTCTGGAAGCAAAGGTCTAACGGCTGAATCTTTTTGAGTGAGCATGTCGAATGACTGCAAGCTGGCTAAAAAATCGGCTTTCTGATTTTGATTAGCATATTCAGGGGAATCCAACATGTTAACCAACTGCGCTTTCAATGCTTCTGGCATTGCAGATAGAAGTTCTTCTAACTGATTATCGACTTCAGACTTGTGAGGTTTAGTTTGTAGGTTAGACTCTTTCTTGAGGTTCATTACACAATACTTCCATGTTTCAACTTTAATAGAAAACTATTGGAAATACGTTTAAATGTCCATAATTGAGGTCAAACTATTAAAAAGCGGAGTTTTGAAGAATGCTTAAAAAAAATTCCAAAAAAGTGGTTTCCAGAGGCGGCACAACTTTTGACTATTTTATTAAGTTATTGATTTTTAAGACAAAAAATAGATGTTATGGTCTCCCCACAGGGACTCGAACCCCGATCGGCCGCTTAGGAGGCGGCTGCTCTATCCTGTTGAGCTATAGAGAGACCCTGTGATTATACTGAGTTTATAATTGATTTAAACCCTTTAAATTTAACTGCTTATTTCTTAACCTGGTTTATTAGCCTAGTTTCTTAACTTTAACTCTTAACCTTACTCTTACTCTTATGCATGACGGTCATGATGATCAGTTTTTAATCGCGATATCATTTACTTGAATGTTGTCTGCTGCATCGATGCCGTCAAATATGGCTGTGGCGCTGTCTTCGCTAACTTGCTCGATTACCACACTCGCACGGCTTTTGCTGGCGATGGGGCGCATGGTGTTTAAGCGGTCTGGGATATTTTTTTGCAATACTATCTGGAACTTATCACCCATTTTTACGCCATTTTTGCGGCCTAAATTGATGATAACTCTATCGCCTTGTCTGGCAACAATTTGGCCTAATAGTGGCCTGCAATTTAATTGGTTATCTAACGTCAGTATGCTTTGTTGAAAGATTTCAATAATAGACTGGCCGTAGGATGAGCGCCAAAAGCGTTGATTAGCCGGTGACACCACTTCTTGTTTTTCAAATTCCCAGGGTGCCGATGTAGCAAAAGTTTCTGTCCACACCACTTCGCCGCTAATACCATGATAAAGAGTGAGTTTTATCATGAATTGTCTTAGTGGGTATTCCTCATTGAAACCTAAAAAGCCACTTTCGGCAGGCTCGGTTGAAATATCAATAATATCGGGTTGTAGTATGTACTGACTTTCGGTGATTTCGCCTAACCATGTCGGAATGCGGTAACCTCTAAAATTAACCAATTGGTTAGTGTTATCAATTTTTTCATTGGCGTGAACACGAGCAAAGCTATAGCGAGACTGGGCGTTGATCATCTTACCGAGTTTTTCGGTTATCTGTTGTTCAAAATTAGCCAGTTGTCCGTATCTAAGCTGCGCGCGTTCTTGAAGATAAGATTGCGGCAACATAATCGCGGCTTTTAATGATTGGCTTTTGCATTGTGCGTTAGGTTCTGGTTCAGTGAGTTCTAATTGCAAAACCACTGTAATGGTATTTTGGCTGATCATTTCGCTCATCAACTCAACATTATTAGCCGAACCCATACGCTGAATTTGAAACGTATCCTGGGTTAATCGCCCCTGATCGATTGATTGCTCACTGGAAAAATTAACCCCCGCTTTTAAGCTCGCATAATTTAATGCCTGACTAATGGCATCTTCGCGGGCCTTATCGATATCACCATTGACAATTTTAGCTCTGCCGGTGACCTCCACTTGTTCTGCAAGTGCCGTGTTAACCTGAAATAAGCTCCACAGTAACATCAGTGCAAGCGCGAATGCTTTATGGCTGGTTGCTTGTTTAATAAGGCTTGTTTGCGTCGGCATACGATGTCCTAATGTCAAAAAATCGTCAGTTTTGCCTATTAAGGCACATAAAATATTACGACTAACGCGATAGTGTTTAATTAGTATAAATCAAGCAAAAATCGCGCCACTAACATATTTATGTGCATTTAAGCCTTTAAGGATTAAATCTAGTAAAGCTTTTACGCTATTTGCCGATACAGATTTAGCGTTCATTGACGGCTATGTCGCAGTCAATAATGGCTTAAGCATCAATCTTGCACGTTTTGATTGAGTGCCATTAATGCAACATATCGCGTCGGCGACATTTTTAAAGGAATCATCATGATTAACAGGCTTATCACCCCAGTTGCTGTACTTGCGTTGTTGTCTGTCGCAGCGTGTAGCCAAACGCCTAACCCGGCGAATAATTTAGCGTTTAATAATGATGGCAAATACGTCAAAGTTAAAGATGAATATAACGTTTCTCATAAGCAATTAGCGTACGACATTCAAGATGCCGGCTTGGCGCCAAAAGGCCAGATTAATGTATGGGCCGAAAAGCTGGTTAATGAATTGGTTGTGCAAAATGATGCGCTGCGCCCTGATCAGCCGTTATTAATCACTACGCCTGTTTTAGCTAATAATTTAAATGCCACCAATGAGCTGGCCTTACAATTACAACAAGGTTTGTTAGCCGCGTTTCATGCGCACGAATTTAATTTAGTGGATATGAATGTCGCCACCAGCTTGCGGGCAACGGAGCAAGGCGAATTTATGTTAAGCCGTGATTGGCAATTATTGCCATCCGGTTTACCTGTGGCACACGTGTTAGTGTCAACCATGACCATGACCCCTGAGGGCATTGTGTTTAATGGCCGCGTTGTAAATGTCACCAACAACCGCGTTTTATCGGCAGTGCAATCTTTTGTCGCTGCGTCGAGTTTGTCTGGTTATTTACAAGAGTCTGAATTAATCGAATCTCGTAATGGTTTGCTTTACCGTCATGAGAAAAAAGGCGATAGCCGTTATACCGTATTGGGAGATAAGCTATGAAGCCACTGATGTTGGTTATGATGTTGGTGCTACTCGGCGGCTGCGTCAATAAAGATAAATATGTGCAGTGGGAAACTGAAGCGCCCTCTTCATTCCCTACGTTAACAGCGGTAGGTTATGCACCGCTAGCGACGCAACCTAGCCCTGAAGCTTCTCACCGTATTTTAATGGCAATGCAAGCGTCGAAAATTGCCGCCTACCGTGAACTCGCTGAACAAGTTTATGGTCAAAAGATTTCAGCTAACAGCGATGTCAGTGAGTGGTTATTAACTGACGACAATATTAAATCCAGCGTCAGTGGCATTATTCGCGGCGCGAAAGTGGTTAAGACCTACCCTTCTGGTGAGTTTTATGTCACCGAGTTAGCCTTAGACTTTAAGCAAGTATGGCAATTGTACGAACAACAGAATCGCCCTAAACGTGTTAAAGAAGTCACTTACTTCTAAGCAAATGATTCCGTTAAAAATGCCGCTGATATCAGCGGCATTTTTTTGCTTTAAAAGCGTTCTATCTTTCTATCTATCAGCTTAAAACGTTAACTTAAACACCAAGCCAAATGCCGCCTGGTCTTCTATGTCTTCAGTGACATCAGGCTCGCTCAGTTCCATTTCGCCGCCAAAGTAGTAACCGGCATAGGCGTTTACACTCACATTGTCGGTGGCTTTCCAGCCTGCACGGACAAAACCAACCCATTCGTCGATCTCAATGGTTTGATCGTCATCTGCTATCAAAAAGCGCTCTGTGCGTTTTGAACTACCGATACCAAAATCAATATCTGGACGATACTGATAGCTCAGTTCTAGGCCTGCTGGGCCACTAAAACCAGCTTGAAACGGGTTAGCTAGCACTAACTTGTCGTTGATTTGCCAGCGAACGGCTAAATACGGCACGGTGCGCACTTCGGAAATATCATTTAAATACGCCACACCAAAACCCAACATATTACCTGAGTCAAAACGGTACATACTGGATGCTACAACACCATAGCTTTGGGCGTTAGATGATGAGGCAGTATCGGCATAAGCATATTTTAATTGCGGTGCCACTAAAAACATCCAGTGATTATCCAGACGATATGTGAGTGATAACCCTGCGCTGTATTGATGAACCGTTGACCAGTCTTGCTCGTTAGAGCGTAATGGCGTGGCCTGATTAATGCGCCAATCGTAATCGAGGTTGTCGTAACCGACATTAGCCCCCAGTGACCATTGACGATTTAATGGCATTGAGGCTGAAAAACTGGTTTTCCAGGCGTCACGCTGTAGTTGATTTGCATTGCCGGCACCAACATCGGCAGTGGCTGCGGACGTACGCGCAACCGTTAATGAAAATGGTGAACGGTCTGGCGCGGCTAAGGTCTGTTGGCTGAGTAATAAACCAGGAACTAACAATAACGATTTAATCAATAAGCTCAGAGTATTGGGCTTAGCGATAACAGCTTTATAAGATGTCATAACGATGTGCATCCTTTCAAAATAAAATGGTGAGTAGCGTAAACTATCTGAACCAATACTGATTTAGTCGCGCTTCAGTTCAAATCCTAGGTATTATTTTATCGCAACCTTGTGAGCCCGCAAAAACATCTCTGCGGTATCTTGTAAGTATTGTTGTCTACTTAATAGCAAGTGATCAGTCTCTAATGCTAATTCTAAGCGTAATTTTAGCTCACCAAACAACATTAAACATAACCTTACCGCACTGTCGTGAGGGTTAGCGAAATAATACTCACCGTGTTGGTTAACCTTGGTTAAATATTCGCGAATTAATCCCAAAATATGTTTGGGCCCTGCATCGTAAAACAGTTTGGACACTTCCGGGTGAGTCTCGGCTTGTGCGACGCAAGTTTTAAATACTGTCATGGTGTCTTTACTGACAATCAATTCGCCAAACTGTTTGGCAAATAACAATATCACTCGCTGCGGATCGGTTGCATCAATTAAGGCATCGTCAGTGAGTTGATGTACTACACACTTAGAGTCTATTGCGGCAACGAACAAATCATCTTTAGAGCCAAAGTGCGAGTATACCGTCTGTTTTGATACGCCCGCATGTTTGGCAACCTCGTCCATACTGGTTAACGGAAAACCTTTGTGGCAAAACAACTCCATTGCCGACTCAAGCACTTGATTGCGCTTTTGTTCACTGCGGCTCAAGTTAACTTGTTCGTCATTGTTTGTGGCTGACGTCTCTTTTGTCATGTGTTTTCCATAGGCTTAAACGAGCGTAAAAATTGAAGGGTTGTATCTGTACGATTAAATCATCATAACCAAAAATAGACTGGACAGTCTAGTTTTATAAAATTAGACTACCAAGTCTAGTTAACAATTAAGTTACATCTTACGGTATGTCGTGCAGATTTCTGTCATTACATATTTTAACGATGAGTCATTGCCGAACCACATATCGCTTTAAGGGAATAATTATGTTTGCTGTAAGGTCATTCACCCAACATCTTCGCTACTGTGCATTAGGGTTGAGCATAATGCTATTAAGTGGCTGTGGCTCTGAGGTTAAAGAGCATTCGCAAACTGTTGAGTATCAGTCGGTATTGGCGCAAAGCTTAGTGCTTAATGATCGTTACCAACAAATGCAAACCTATACCGGTACCATCCGCTCAGCAAACACCACAGGCATAGGATTTGAATTAGCGGGTAAACTCAATAATATTGTGGTAGACAGTGGTGATGTGGTCAAAAAAGGCCAGGTTTTAGCCCAATTAGACACCGACTTATTGGTTGCAGAAAAACAACAACTAGAAGCAAGCCTATTACAAACTCAAGCCGATATTGATTTAGCCAAAAGCACACTAGTGCGTACTGAAAAATTGAAAACGCAAAACTATGTGTCGGCGCAACAACTCGATGAAACCCAGCAACAGGTGATTAGCCTACAAGCCAATCAAAAGCGCATTGATGCCAGTTTGAGCGCCGCTAAGTTAAAGCTTGAAAAATCAACCTTACTCGCGCCATTTGATGGCGTCATTAGCCAACGTTATCACAACCTTGGAGAGGTGATTGCCCTTGGCAGTGCGGTGTTTAATTTAGTCGGTAACAGCCAACCTGTGGCTTATATTGGTGTGCCGGTTGATATCGCCCATCAATTAACAGCGCAACAAGGTGTCGACGTGCGTGTAGGCAAACAAACTTTTACCGCCAAAATTGCTGGGATAAGTGCTGAAGTCAACACCATTAGCCGTACGGTACAACTGCGCATTCAATTGCCCGACTCTGCTAGAGTGATTAACGGTGAAATCGCTTATCTGGTGTATCAACAAGACAGTTTAACCGAAGGCTATTGGGTGCCAATGTCGGCATTAACCGACGGCGTCCGCGGTTTATGGAATGTGTATGTTTTGGTACAAGATGAACAACCGCTTTATCAAATTGAGCGCAGAGATGTTGAGATTATTTATACAAATGAACAACAGGCTTATATCAAAGGTGCCATACAAGCCAATGAACTGATTGTGACTGACGGCTTGCACAAAATAGTGGTAGGCCAAAAAGTGACCCTGGCTAAAGCGCAATCGTTGGAGGCGATATGATTAAGGCGTTTCTTGAAAATGGTCGCTTAACCAGCTTATTTATCGCGCTGTTAATTGTTGCCGGACTGGGAGCAATATCCAGTTTGCCGCGTACAGAAGATCCCCACATCACGAATCGATTTGCCTCGGTTATCACTCAATACCCTGGCGCTTCTGCCGAGCGCGTAGAAGCCTTAGTCACTGAAGTGCTTGAAAATCAATTACGCCGCCTGGAAGATTTAAAGCTGGTGCAGTCGACATCGCGCCCGGGCATTTCGGTTATTCAACTGGAATTAAAAGATACGGTTATTGAAACCGATCCGGTATGGTCAAGAGCCCGAGACTTAATCGCAGACAGCAAGTTTTTATTACCTGAAGCGGCACAAAATGGTGTGCTAGATGATCAATTAGGCTATGCCAGTACCGCTATTTTAGGTGTGGTGTGGGCTGATGATTCGCCTGTTCGAGCTGATATTTTAAATCGCTATGCCAAAGAACTGCAAAGTCGATTACGCCTATTGAATGGCACTGACTTTGCCAAACTGTATGGCGCCCCAGAAGAAGAGATATTGGTTGAGCTTGACGGCAATAAAATCAGCCAGCTTCATCTCACCCCAGCCAGTATCGCGGCCATTTTATCTAATGCCGACAGTAAAATATCCGCTGGAGAAATCAATAACAGTCAGTTTAGAGCATTAGTTGAAGTCTCGGGTGAACTCGACTCGCAAAACCGTATTCGTCAAGTACCTTTAAAAGTCGATGAATATGGCCAGATTATTCGCTTAGGTGATGTGGCGACCATTACTCGCCAGGCTAAAACGCCAGCGAGTAGCATTGCCCTTATTGATAGTCAGCAAGGCATTTTGGTTTCTGCCCGCATGCTTAACAATAATCGAGTGGATTTATGGCAACAGCAAGTTAGCCAAACCATTGAGGCATTTTCGGTTAATTTACCGGCTAACATTGAAGTGCAGTGGTTGTTCGATCAACAAAGTTACACTAAAGACCGGCTCGGCGATTTGGTGATTAACTTATTACAGGGTTTTATTATCATCCTTGTGGTGTTAATGCTCACGTTGGGCCTACGCAATGCCGTTATTGTGGCTATCTCACTGCCGTTAACAGCCTTGTTCACGCTCACTTGCATGAAATACACGGGATTACCCATTCATCAAATGTCGGTGACAGGGCTAGTGGTTGCACTGGGTATTATGGTTGATAACGCGATTGTCATTGTCGATGCCATTGCACAGCGTCGCCAGCAAGGCATGAGCAAGCTCGAAGCGGTATCAAAAACTCTGCATCATTTATGGCTGCCGCTAGCGGGGTCAACCGTTACCACCATGCTAGCATTTGCACCAATTGTGTTAATGCCTGGCGCGGCGGGTGAATTTGTCGGTGGGATTGCCATTTCGGTGATGTTCGCCCTTTTGGGTTCATATATTATTTCACACACTATTATTGCTGGTCTTGCAGGTCGCTTTAGTCGCAGTGAAAAACCTACAGCCTGGTATCAACAAGGTATGGCATTTCCAAAAATTAGCCAGGCCTTTACCGCGAGCTTACGCTTTGCTTTACACCGCCCGATACTGACTGCTGTGGTTATTGGTATTTTGCCTGTGGCAGGCTTTTTTGCTGCGGGAAAAATGACTGAGCAATTTTTCCCGCCATCAGACAGGGATATGTTTCAGCTAGAAGTTCACTTAGCACCACATGTTAGTATTGAACATACCTTGGCCCAGGTGAAACTCATTGATGCCAAGCTACAAAAGATAGATGACATTCTTGCGGCAACCTGGGTAGTAGGCGGCAACACGCCGTCGTTTTACTACAACTTAACTCAGCGCCAGCAAGGGGCAACGAATTACGCCCAGGCGATGATAAAAGTCACCGATTTTGTTGCTGCCAATCGATTAATTTTACAATTGCAAAAAGAGCTTGATAGAGAATACCCACAAGCACAAATACTGGTGCGAAAATTAGAACAAGGCCCGCCGTTTAACGCTCCTGTAGAGTTACGAATTTATGGCCCTAATTTAGACACACTAAAAACACTGGGCGAACAAGTGAGAGGTATTTTAAATGCCACGCCCGATGTAATTCATACCCGGGCAACCTTGAGTTCAGGTGCGCCAAAAGTGTGGTTACAAGTGAATGAAGACGCGAGTTTAATGAGCGGCTTAAGTTTAAGTGACATAGCCAGCCAAATTCAAATGGCCACCACCGGGATTATTGGTGGCAGTATTTTAGAGCAAACCGAATCGTTACCTGTACGAGTTCGTTTAGGCGATACCAGTCGCGAGCAAACAACTCGTTTAGCCGAAATAAACCTAGTATCACCTTCAGGGTCTGGCATTCCCCTCTCTGCATTATCTTATAATGAGGTTAATGTGAGCCGCGGCGCTATACCGCGTCGAAATGGTGAGCGGGTTAACACGATTGAAGCCTACATCACTAGCGGTGTATTGCCGGCACAGGTATTAAATGACGCCAAAGATGAAGTGGCCAAATTGGTTATTCCTGCGGGTTATCATGTCGAAATTGGTGGCGAAAGTGCCAAGCGTAATGAAGCGGTAGGCAACTTATTGTCTAACATTGTGTTGGTATTCACCTTACTGTTAGCCACTGTGGTGCTGTCGTTTAATTCATTTAGATTAACGGCCATTATTTTACTCAGCGCCTTTCAATCTGCTGGTTTAGGTTTACTAGCGGTATTTGTGTTTGGTTACCCATTTGGTTTCACCGTGATTATCGGTTTATTGGGATTGATGGGATTAGCGATTAACGCCGCCATTGTCATTTTAGCAGAGCTTGAGGATGTGCCAGACGCTAAACAAGGTAATTTGGCATTAATAATCGATACTGTCAGTAGCTGCGGGCGTCATATTGGTTCAACCACCATTACCACTATCGGCGGGTTTTTACCGTTAATTATTGCTGGCGGCGGGTTTTGGCCACCTTTTGCCATCGCCATTGCCGGCGGCACATTACTGGCGACCATGTTGTCGTTAATATGGGTACCGGTGATGTATTTACTGTTAATGAAACCGCGAAGAGCAATTCGACAAGGGCAAGCCGTTACGAGTTAACAGTCACAAGTTAGCTGTAACGAGTTAGCGGCGTAAACGCAAAGTTGTAGCCAATAAAAAACCGCTTTATTTCTAAAGCGGTTTTTTTATGGGTTAATAGCAGAAGATTAATCTTCGCTTTGACGATCCATATTCTCTGTATTCTCAAGCCATAAGGCGTTAATAATACCGAATGAACACGCCAGTAACACACCTAAAATCCACGCAAAATACCACATAGATGTTGCTCCTTAATTTAGTAAAGTGAGGTTTTATTGTTTTCAATAAATTCACGATTTAAACGGCCGAACATCTTGTAATAAGTCCAAGCAGTATAAGAAAGAATAAGGGGTACGAAAATAGCAGCAACATAAGTCATGACGGTTAAGGTCATTTTACTGGCTGTAGCATCCCACATGGTTAAGCTCACATTAGGCTCTAAAGACGATGGCATTACGAATGGGAACATTGCTGCACCACAAGTAAAAATAACACAAGCCACGGCTAACGAGCTAAACAAGAAGGCAAAACCACTGCGAGTAAAGCGACTGGCTAATATAACTAATACTGGCATAACTAAGCCCAAAATAGGGAATAGCATTGTCACTGGATATTTATCGTAGTTTGCTAACCAAGCACCGGCCTCAACAGCAACGGTTTTAGTGGTTGGGTTTGACGGTCCTGCTAGGTCAAGCGTTGATGTAATAACATAACCATCAATACCATTGACTAACCAAACGCCGGCGGCACCAAACAGCACAAATAACAAACTGGCACAAACTTGAGAAGCTTTAGCACTACGAACTCGAAGCTCGCCTTCAGTTTTCATTTGTAGCCAAGATGCGCCTTGCATCATAAACATCGACACACACACTAGGCCAGCTAATAAGCCAAACGGATTTAATAATCCGAAGAAACCACCGTGATAGGTTGCACGCAAGTATTCATCAAAGTTAAATGGTACACCTTGAAGTAGGTTACCAAATGCCACACCAATAATTAATGGTGGCACAAAACCGCCAACAAATAACGCCCAATCCCATGATTTACGCCATCTTGGATCTTCGATTTTAGAACGATAATCAAACCCTACAGGGCGTAAATACAATGCAAATAGTACAAGCATCATCGCCACGTAAAAGCCCGAAAACGATACTGCATATACCATTGGCCAGGCGGCAAACAGCGCGCCACCAGCAGTAATTAGCCATACCTGGTTACCGTCCCAGTGTGGTGCAATGGTATTGATCATAATACGACGTTCGGTGTCATCTTTACCGATAATCGGTAACAGTGCACCCACGCCCATGTCAAAGCCATCAGCAACAGCAAAACCAACTAATATTACGCCAAGTAATGCCCACCAGATAAATCTTAATACTTCATAATCAAACATAATCAGGTCCTCCGCCTAAGCATCTTGGTTTTCAAAATGGTAACGACCGGTTTTTAAACTGCTTGGGCCGAGACGTGCAAATTTAAACATCAAATAAGCCTCTATCACCAACAGAATAGTGTAGAAAACCGTAATCGAAATAATACTGAACCATAAATCGGCCGGCGTTAAACTCGATGCTGACATAAAGGTGGGTAATACTTCTGAGATGGTCCACGGTTGACGGCCAAACTCTGACACAAACCAACCACATTCAATGGCAACCCAAGGAAGCGGTAAGCTGTAAAGTGCTGCGCGCAGTACCCATTTTTTCTCAGCGATTTTATGACGAGTGCTTTGCCAAAATGCAGCGGCAAATACAAACAACATAATCACCCCGGCGCCAACCATAATGCGGAAGGTCCAGAACATAGGTGCTACCGTTGGAATAGAGTCATACGATGCTGCGATAATTTGCTCTTCAGTCGCATCAACCACTTTATCGGTATAACGCTTAAGCAAGAAGCCATAGCCTAAGTCGTCTTTAACGGCTTCAAATTGTGCTCTTACCTCTGGCGTTTCATCACCAGCACGCAATTTTTCAAGCAGTCCATATGCCACCATACCAGTACGAATACGCACTTCGTGCTCTTTAATAAGATCTTTAAGGCCAGTCACTTCTTCATCTAAAGAACGAGTGGCAATAATCCCCATTAAATACGGTATTTTAACAGCGTAATCTGTGTGCATGGTTTCTTGATTAGGGAAACCTACTGCAGTAAAGGCTGCTGGAGCAGGCTCTGTGTGCCACTCAGCTTCAATAGCCGCTAATTTAACACGCTGAACTTCACCGACTTCGTAGCCAGATTCATCACCCAGTACAATAACCGATAGGATTGAAGCTAAACCGAAACTGGCAGCAATCGCAAATGAGCGACGCGCAAACGGTAAGTCACGGCCTTTTAATATGTAATACGCGCTAATCGCAAGTACAAACATGGCGCCGGCTACATAACCAGAAGCAACAGTATGAACAAACTTAACTTGCGCTACAGGGTTGAATACCAAAGCCGCAAAGTCGACCATTTCCATACGCATGGTTTCATAGTTAAACACCGAACCCACAGGGTTTTGCATCCAACCGTTGGCAATCAAAATCCATAATGCCGACATGTTAGAACCAATGGCCACTAACCAGGTCACGGCAAGATGTTGACGTTTGCTAAAACGATCCCAACCAAAAAAGAACATACCCACTAAGGTCGATTCAAGGAAGAAAGCCATCAAAGCTTCAATGGCCAGAGGCGCACCGAAAATATCACCGACATAATGAGAATAGTATGACCAGTTAGTACCAAACTGGAATTCCATCGCTAAACCCGTAGCAACACCTAAGGCAAAGTTAATCCCGAAAAGTTTACCCCAGAATTTAGTCATATCTTTATATATCTGATTATTTGTCATCACATACAGTGATTCCATAATCGCAAGAATAAAGGCTAAACCGAGGGTGAGTGGAACAAATAGAAAGTGGTACATAGCTGTAAACGCGAATTGATAACGCGAAAGCTCAACAACCTCTTCAATAATCATTGGCAATTCCTTACTTCTTTCAGTACGACCAAATACAACACGGCAATAGCCTAATTACCACTGTGTGATGTTATACCTGAAAACGATAATTTAAAGACAATGGCGCTGCCACGTTTGCCGTTGGAAAGTGACAATTAACCATTAACTTACATTTTTAAATTCTATCTTAAACGCCCTATATCTTACGGTATAAAGTGTTGGTAGATCATATTTTTTACTCAATTATGTGACCAACATTAGATTTTTCGCATGGATATTTATTAGTATATATTATTCAGCGAGTTACGAATTTAACACTTGCGCTACATCGCACAAAAAAGTCAACTTTGTGACGCAAAGCAAATCAACTTTTGCGGTAAAAACCATCAAGACCATTCAATTAGCACTTACCCTCTCGCTAGAGGTATTGACAATACCAACCAAATTGCTAGGCGGACATCATTTAAGATTCAAAACATGAAGGAATGACGCTTAACCAGAAAGGGTTGATTAATCGCAGTAACACACTGCTATTATTTTGTTGCGGATAAGTAAAACTTTAACAAATTAAAACACACAAGAAATAATACTCATTATTAACAAGGTGATAGGAAAATCCCGCTAAGGACAAAGTCATAACAAAAAATCAACCCATTAATAAAACTAATCCCTGGCATCACTTTTTCTCATTTGAGCAAAATTCACACTCACAGTATAATTTGTGCACAATTAAGAACACGAATTACTACATTTATTGCGTCGTAGTCTTAATCCCCTCCCCTAAATGTTCCGAGATCTTGTTATGACGCTATTATTTGAAAATATTGTAAACCTATACAAACTTGCCTTTTCTGAAATGTTTACTAAGAAAGAAGATAAATAACGTAAACTTACGTATCTTATTGATTCCGTTTAGGCGGCAAAACGTGATGCGGTAGATTGTTTTTGTTAGCGCAATTCGATAAAGACCCATCATGGTTTTAATGCCATAGTAACAAAAAGCCCCACAGCCTAATGCCGTGGGGCTTTTTGTTTTGCTTATTGATTTACTTATTGATTAAATACAAAATTAAACCAATAAAAATGGCGACTCAATTGAGTCGCCATTTGTTTTTTAGGGCTTTATTTACAAAAGGTTGCTTACAGCAGTCATTTATAAACTGTAGCTGATAGCCAACCGATTTGAGGGCTTGCCTTCAACCTTAGCCAATCTTAACTCGCGCGTTACGGAACATGCGCATCCATGGACTGTCTTCGCCCCAACCATCTGGGTGCCATGAGTTAGCAACGGTTCTAAATACACGTTCTGGATGCGGCATCATGATGGTGACACGACCGTCAGTGGTACAAATACCCGTTAAACCGTCTGGTGAACCGTTAGGATTTTCTGGGTACTGTGTTGCAATGTTACCGTGACCATCAACATAACGCAGTGCAATTGTGCCTGACGCTTGGGCAGCAGCAAGCGCTTGGGCATTGGCAAACTCTGCTAAACCCTCACCGTGAGATACCGCGATTGGCATGCGTGAACCGACCATACCCTCGAAGAATACCGACGGTGTTTGTTGTACTTCAACCAAACTAAAGCGTGCTTCAAAACGCTCCGAACGGTTGCGCACAAAATGTGGCCAATGCTCACTGCCAGGGATGATTTCTTTTAAGTTAGATAACATTTGGCAACCGTTACACACACCAAGCGCAATGCTTGAATCACGCTCAAAGAAGCGGCTAAATTCGTCACGAGCACGGCTGTTAAATAAAATCGACTTCGCCCAACCTTCACCGGCGCCAAGTACGTCACCATAAGAGAAACCACCACAAGCCACTAGGCCCTGGAATTCTTCTAAGCTGACACGACCCGATAAGATATCTGACATGTGTACGTCACGGCTTTCAAAGCCTGCGCGGTCAAATGCTGCGGCCATTTCAATGTGCGAGTTAACACCCTGCTCACGTAAAATAGCCATTTTTGGCGCGGCGCCTTTTAAAATATAAGGTGCGGCAACATCTTCACTCGGGTTAAAGCCTAATTTTACGGTTAAGCCCGGTGCATCAGCTTGCTGTTTAAGGTCAAACTCTTGCTTAGCGCATTCTGGATTATCACGTAACGCTTGCATACGGTAGGTGGTTTCAGACCACAAAGTGCGTAATGCAGTGCGGGTGTCGGCAAAGATAACGCGTTTGCCATCAGTAATGCTGATCTTATCTGCAGCTTGTAAACCACCAATGTGATGACAGCTCACGCCTTTAGCTTCAAATTGCTCAGCAATGTCAGCGGCTTGAGCTGCGCTAACTTGGATTACAGCGCCTAATTCTTCGTTAAACAAACGCTCTAAATCAGTGCCATTTAAGCCTGCTAAATCGATAGTTAAGCCTGTGTTACCGGCAAATGCCATTTCAACTAGGGTGGTAAATAACCCACCGTCGCTGCGATCGTGATAAGCGATAACAGCCTGGTCTGATACTAATTTTTGTATCACTTCAAAGAAGCCAGCTAGGTTAGCCGTGTTGTCCAGTGTTGGCGCAATATCGCCAAGCTCGCTGTACACCTGCGCTAAACATGAACCGCCTAAACGGTTTTGGCCGTTGCTCAAGTCCAGCATCAATAATGCGCTATCACCTTTGTCTGAGCGCAGCTCTGGTGTAACGGTTTTACGAATGTCTTGCACAATACCAAAGGCAGTAATGACTAACGACATCGGCGATGTCACGGTTTTACTGACGCCGTTGTCTTGCCATGCGGTTTTCATCGACATGGAGTCTTTACCAACAGGAATAGTAATACCCAGCGCTGGACATAAGTCTTCACCGATAGCTTTAACGGCTTCATAAAGCCCGGCATCTTCACCAGGGTGACCGGCTGGCGACATCCAGTTGGCCGATAATTTAATTCTTTTGAACGAACCTATATCGGTACCGGCAATGTTCATAATCGACTCAGCAACAGCCATACGAGCCGATGCATCAAAATCGAGTAGTGCTAACGGAGTGCGCTCGCCCATCGACATCGCTTCGCCGGTGTAGCTGTCATAACTTGATGCCGTGACTGCACAATCCGCAACAGGTACCTGCCAAGGACCGACCATTTGGTCACGATTAACTAACCCGGTTACAGAGCGATCGCCAATGGTGATTAAAAAGGTTTTGTCAGCAACGGTTGGTAACGTCAGAATGCGTTTAACTGCCTCAGTTAGCTCAATTTTAGTTTGATCTAACGCGGGTGACACTGCCTTAGCAGACACCACATCACGACTCATTTTAGGCGCTTTACCTAATAATACTTCAAGCGGTAAATCAATTGGCTTGTTATTGAAGTGGCTGTCAGCAAGCGTTAAATGCATCTCTTCTGTGGCTTCACCTACAACCGCAAATGGCGCACGCTCACGAGCACAAATATCAGCAAACTGTTGCAGATTTTCTGGGGCAACCGATAACACATAACGTTCTTGAGATTCGTTACACCAAATTTCAAGTGGGCTCATGCCAGGTTCGTCCGAAGGCACATTACGTAAATTGAACACGCCGCCACGATTACCATCATTAACCAATTCAGGGAAAGCGTTTGATAAACCGCCCGCACCCACGTCATGAATAAATTGAATGGGGTTGGTGTCGCCTAATTGCCAACAGCGATCAATCACTTCCTGGCAGCGACGTTCCATTTCAGGGTTTTCACGTTGCACAGAAGCAAAATCTAAATCTTCACTCGATTGACCAGATGCCATAGAAGAGGCTGCGCCGCCGCCCAATCCGATATTCATTGCTGGGCCGCCCAACACAATGAGCTTAGCGCCAACGGTGATTTCGCCTTTTTGAACGTGCTCTTCCCGGATGTTACCTAAACCACCCGCAATCATAATCGGCTTATGGTAACCCCTTACTTCAACACCATTATGGCTCGAGACTTCTTGCTCATAGGTACGGAAATACCCGGTAATAGCAGGACGACCAAACTCGTTATTAAATGCCGCGCCGCCTAATGGGCCTTCTAGCATAATTTCTAATGGGGTGACAATACGATCAGGTTTGCCGTAATTACCTTCCCAAGGCTGTACAAAACCCGGGATTTTAAGGTTGGACACAGTAAAACCATTTAAACCGGCTTTTGGCTTAGAACCACGACCCGTCGCACCTTCGTCACGAATTTCACCGCCAGAACCTGTTGCTGCACCTGGATATGGGCTGATTGCCGTTGGGTGATTGTGGGTTTCCACTTTCATCAACACGTGCATAGGTTCTGTATGGTAATTGTAAACGCCATCAGGATCGGGAAAGAAACGCCCTGCAACCGAACCGGTCATTACCGCAGCATTATCTTTATAAGCTGATAATACAAAATCTGGCGTCACTTCAAAGGTGTTCTTAATCATTTTGAACAATGATTTAGGCTGCACTTCACCATCGATTGTCCAATCAGCGTTAAAAATTTTATGACGGCAATGTTCTGAGTTTGCTTGAGCAAACATCATTAATTCGATGTCGTTGGGATTACGATTTAAGCGAACAAAGTTTTCAACTAAATAGTCGATTTCATCATCTGCTAATGCTAAGCCTAACTTCGTATTCGCCACTTCTAACGCGCGGCGACCTTCGGCCAAAATGTTTACGCTGTTAAATTTAGCCGGTTCTGTGCGAGCAAATAACACTTGGGCGTCATCAAAGCTTGGCAACATGACTTCGACCATGCGGTCGTGCAATAAACTTTGTAATTGTGTTTGCTGTTCGGCTGTTAAGGTGGCCGACTCAACATAATAGGCAATACCGCGCTCTAAACGCTTTACCTTATTTAAACCACAATTTTGCGCGATGTCGGTTGCTTTAGATGACCAAGGAGAAATCGTGCCAGGACGAGGAGTAACAAACAGTAATGCACCTTGTGGAGCGTGCGATTCAATCGCTGGGCCGTAGGTAAGAATAGTTTCGAGTTGTAGACGTTCATTATCATCGAGTGGTTCAGTCAAATTGGCTAAATGCACATATTCGGCATAAATTTGCGACACTGGAAGCGATGCGTTTTCACAAGCCTCCATGAGTTTTTGAACTCTAAATGCAGATAGTGCAGGGGCTCCGCGAATGATTTCCATCACGTCTATTCACCTTATAATTTATATAGGAGGGTCAGAATTGGCGCTATTATAGGGAATTGCACCATACAAATCACCTTCAAGCACGGGTGAAAACAGTGTTTCCTGATAGGGAAAATATCCCATGATAATAATGCTAAAGTGAATAGCATGACGACTTTACATCTGAATGCAAAACAACCAAATTCTGCTGCTTATTTATACAAGTCTAGGCGTTTAGGAAAACACCTGATAAAGTATCGCAAAAAAAACGCTATCCCCCTGCATATTTAAAGGCTATTTACACTCGTTTTTCTCTTATTACTCTCGTGAATTTTACGAACAACTTAAGATAACCAGTTAATAAATATGATTAAAACCTTATTTGTCATTTTACTCTGCGCAATACTCAGCGCCTGTCAGCCAGTTGATATTCAACAGGTGGATATTGCTGCGCCAGCGCAAAAACGTACGGTCCTTAAGGTCGGTACGCTTTATGGACCACAGATATATCTCAATTCTGAGTTAGGTGAAACCGGCTTTGATTTTGAAATGGCTCAACGTTTTGCCGATTACCTAGCGGTTCCGTTAGAAATGATCCCTTTTACCGATCGTAAGGCACTGTTTAAAGCATTAAAAGATAATGATATCGATATTATTGCGGCAGGCATTGCCAAAACCCCCAATCGCAGTAAACAGTTTAAACTTGGCCCTACGCTATATAAAGTCAACCAGGTTCTGGTTTATAAAGAAGGCACGCCAGAACCTAAAGACATTGGCACCTTGTCTGGTGAAATTACCGTTATGGCGAACTCATCATCGGTAAATACTTTAACGCAATTACAAAAAGATCACCCTGAGTTAATGTGGAACCAGGTTAATGACAAAGATAACGAAGAGTTATTTGCATTGGTTGCCAAAGGTGAATTGAACTACACCATTTCAGACTCAAATAGCTTATTAATCAACCAACGTTTTTTACCCGAATTACGCGCGGGCATGATTTTGGAAGAAAAACTCGAAGTTGTTTGGTTATTACCGCCAAAAGACAGTGACCGTTTAATGAGTCAACTGCTGGCCTTTTGGCACAAAGAAAAACGTGCAGGTACTTTAGAGCACCTCAACGAAAAATATTTTGGCCATGTAAAACGCTTTGATTATGTTGATACTCGTGCATTTATCCGCGCGATTGACAATATTTTGCCCGAATATCGCAGCATGTTTGAAGAACATGCGGGTGAATTAGATTGGCGTAAACTGGCCGCAGCGAGCTACCAGGAATCACATTGGAACCCTACGGCTCGTTCGCGAACCGGTGTACGGGGAATGATGATGCTCACCCGCCCTACAGCAACCTATGTTGGTGTTGAAAACCGCTTGGATGCTGAACAAAGTATTCGTGGCGGCGCATTTTATTTAAAAGATATGATGGAACGTTTACCCGATACAATTTCTGAATCACAAAGAATTTGGTTTGCATTAGCAGCTTACAATATAGGGTTAGGTCATGTTGAAGATGCTCGCCGCTTAACCGAGTCGATGGGGAAAGATCCGAGTGCCTGGCGTGATGTTAAAAAGGTTTTACCCCTGTTACAGCAGTCAAAGTATTACAAACAAACTCGTTATGGTTATGCCAGAGGCAGTGAAGCGGTTCATTATGTTGACAGTATTCGCCGTTATTACGACACTTTAGTGTGGGTTGATAATCAAACCAAACAGATGGAAGTGATCGACGAAAGCGACAGCATGGAAGTGATTGCCGAAGAAGTACAAATTAATACCATTACGAATTAATAAGTGACCACTCAGAATGCATCCAGCGGTTTTTGATTAAGGCGTCGCTATGTAGTAATGGTGTTCCCTTTCAAATAGCGAGAACGCAAAGCAAAAGCCGCTGGGGCATTCCTTTCAGGCGAGTTTTAAAAGGGCTTACACTGCGTTGCATGACTTCGAAAGAGAACAACTATTCATTCAGTCATTCGCCTTGTTTAAGCCCTTTTAAATTCTCGCTGAGAGATCATTTACTAACGCGCAATGGTATAATACCAATGTGTCGGCTCAGCAGCCATAATGATACCAATTCCACTAATTATCTGGTCATTCAGCGGGAGTTCTGTGCCTTCTAGGCAAGTAATAGGATTGAAGACATAGTTGCTCTACGTCAAAATGCTATTAAGCAGCATAGAAGGCACAGAAACCCGCCTTGCAGGAGACACTCAGACTGTCCATTTCTTTGTTGCATTGTCTCAGAAGGGAATAACCATTATTTCAACAATGCGCCTCAAACTGAACAATCTGAGTGACTCTGATTGGTCACATAATTAATGGAATTGGTATGATTGCATTGTTAAGTGTGAAAAAATACTATGGCTTATCAACAGCGCTCACTTGCGGCGTTGTTAAGCGATTTAATTCAGCAACATGATTTAAAGGGTATCGGTATGAGAAGAAGAGCGATAAGCAACACCATGTCACGCCGTCGTGTCATGCTAAAAGTACATAAAAACCGCATTCAAAACCGTCAACGCGCACATTTTTTATTAGTTCAAACAGATAGTTAATCGACGATTAACTGCTCAAACAAATTAGTCTTCAATCTGTTGCTTTTTAGCTAATAGTTTGAGGGCTTTTTTTTCGGCTCGCCTGCGCTTAAAAAATGCACTTAACTGCTCTGCACACTCATCGGCTAACACCCCTGCACTCACGGCTAATTGATGATTAA
Organism: Shewanella sp. MF05913; assembly: GCF_059758095.1. Lineage (NCBI taxonomy): Bacteria > Pseudomonadati > Pseudomonadota > Gammaproteobacteria > Alteromonadales > Shewanellaceae > Shewanella > Shewanella sp. MF05913. Next base: position 48,297 of record NZ_JCAYNT010000024.1, on the reverse strand, counting down.
ACGCAGGATGTTGCAGTAAATCAATCACGCTACCCGCAGCACCGGTTTTTAAATCATCCGCGCCATAAACCACGCGCTTAATGCGTCCGTGGACCATTGCGCCCGCGCACATCGCGCAAGGTTCGAGTGTCACATACAAAGTCGTGTCTAACATTCGATAATTATTAAGCACCTTACCTGCCTGGCGAATACATTCCATTTCGGCGTGGGCGGTGGGGTCGTTATTGATAATGCTTAAATTAAACCCACTGGCAATCATGACATCATCTTTAACTAACACGGCCCCAACAGGCACTTCACCTTTTAACTCTGCTTGCTCAGCTAGCTGCATGGCCAAACGCATCCATTGGCGATCAATAATCTGTTGAGCTTCACTCACAGGTGTATCGATAACCTCTGGATTAGCATTCGCATGCGAAGCTGAACAGGAAGAGAGATTGGGATCAAGTTGAGTGGCACACTCTGCCTTGGGAATATTTGTCACGCGATTAGCCTAAGTCATGGGATCTACTCGACTATTCTAACAAATAAAAAAGACGCCGCAGCGTCTTTTTTGTTTAACCTCTACACAAGATTAACCCCGTTGGGTTATTCCCATTCGATAGTCGCAGGTGGCTTACCTGAAATATCGTAAACCACACGAGATATACCATCAACTTCATTGATAATGCGGTTTGAAACGCGACCTAAGAAATCGTATGGCAAATGAGCCCAATGTGCAGTCATAAAGTCGATAGTTTCTACTGCTCGTAGCGACACAACCCAATCATATTTACGACCATCACCCATTACACCAACCGAGCGTACCGGTAAAAAAACCGTAAATGCCTGGCTGACTTTATTGTATAAATCGGCTTTATGCAGCTCTTCAATGAAAATAGCATCAGCACGGCGTAACAGGTCGCAGTACTCTTTTTTCACTTCGCCAAGTACACGCACGCCAAGGCCAGGCCCTGGGAACGGGTGACGATAAAGCATGTTATAAGGCAGACCTAGTTCTAAACCAATCTTACGGACTTCGTCTTTAAATAATTCACGTAGTGGTTCAACTAAGCCCATTTTCATATCAGCAGGTAAACCGCCAACATTATGGTGCGACTTAATAACATGTGCCTTACCTGTGGCGCTACCAGCAGATTCAATAACGTCTGGATAAATAGTTCCTTGAGCTAGCCATTTCGCATTTGCACATTTTTTAGATTCTTCGTCGAAGATTTCAACAAAGACACGACCAATGATTTTGCGCTTAGCTTCAGGCTCAGCTTCGCCAGCCATCGCATCTAAGAAACGGTTTTCAGCATCGACATGAACAATATTGAGTCCAAAGTGATCGCCAAACATTTCGAGTACTTGCTCTGCTTCGTTTAAACGCAGCAAGCCGTTATCCACAAAGACACATGTTAACTTGTCGCCAATGGCGCGGTGCAATAGCATCGCCACTACCGATGAATCAACACCGCCAGACAGACCCAGAATGACTTCGTCATCACCAATTTGTTGCTTTAAACGCTCAATCGCATCTTCAATAATTGATGACGGTTTCCAGTTTGCTTCACATTCACAAATGTCTAACGCAAAATGCTCAAGCATACGCTGACCTTGGCGAGTGTGCGTCACTTCTGGGTGAAATTGCACACCGTAAAAGCGCTTTTCTTCGTTGACCATAGCGGCAAACGGACAGGTGGCCGTTTTAGCAACGGTCACAAAGCCTTCTGGGATCACAGATACCTTGTCACCGTGGCTCATCCATACATCAAGCAATGGCTTGCCATCTGCACTTACGGCATCTTCAATGCTTTTAAACAATGCTGACGTGGTTTGAAGTTCGATTTGAGCATAGCCAAACTCGCCTTCGCCAACGCCTTGAATCACTTTACCGCCAAGTTGTTCTGACATGGTTTGCATGCCATAACAAATGCCTAACACTGGTACGCCAGCATTAAATACGTATTCAGGTGCACGTGGTGAATTGTCTGCGGTTACGCTTTCAGGACCGCCGGCTAAAATAATGCCGTTCGGTGCAAATTCACGAATTTGAGCTTCGCTCACATCCCAAGCCCATAACTCACAATACACGCCAATTTCACGAATACGACGGGCAATAAGTTGAGTGTACTGAGAACCAAAATCGAGGATCAAAATCTTATGATCATGAATATTAATCATGGGTAACCTTTACAAATTGATTAAATGCCATGGCCAATACAGTGGCCATAATGCGTGTAACAAAAGGGCGACAAATGTCGCCCTTGCCGTAATTATGAACGATAGTTTGGTGCTTCTTTGGTAATGGTCACGTCATGTACGTGTGACTCACCCATTCCAGCTGAAGTAACTCTTACAAATTGTGCTTTTTCATTTAAATCTTTAATGGTGGCACAACCTGTTAAGCCCATGCATGAGCGTAAACCGCCCATGTGCTGGTGAATAATTTCTTTTAACTTACCTTTGTAAGGTACGCGGCCTTCAACGCCTTCAGGCACTAATTTGTCTGCGGCGTTGTCACTTTGGAAATAACGATCTGATGAACCTTGAGTTTGGCCCATTGCGCCAAGAGAGCCCATACCACGGTATGACTTATACGCACGGCCTTGATAAAGCTCAGTCTCACCAGGTGCTTCTTCAGTACCGGCAAACATTGAACCCGCCATAATGCATGATGCACCTGCGGCTAATGCTTTAGCTAAGTCACCAGAAAAACGAATACCACCATCGGCAATCACAGGGATGCCTAACGCTAATACCGCTTCAGCAGCATCAGACACGGCTGTAATTTGAGGTACACCTACGCCAGTAACAATACGAGTAGTACAGATTGAGCCTGGGCCGATCCCTACTTTAACCGCGTTAACACCGGCTTCAACTAACGCTAGCGCGCCAGAAGCCGTAGCAACGTTACCGCCAACAATTTGTAAATCTGGGTATTTAGCGCGGGTGTCACGAATGCGTTGTAATACGCCTTCTGAGTGACCATGTGATGAGTCGATCAACAGTACGTCAACACCGGCTTTAACAAGGGCGTCAACACGCTCTTCGTTACCAGGACCAGCACCAACTGCGGCACCAACACGTAAACGACCTAACTCGTCTTTACAGGCGTTTGGCTTGCGCTCAGCTTTTTCGAAATCTTTTACAGTGACAAGGCCTTTAAGTTTAAAATTATTGTCAACCACAAGGACTTTTTCAATACGATGAGAATGCATTAACTTTTGCACTTCATCTAACTTGGTGCCTTCGGTTACTGTCACAAGGCGATCTTTTGGCGTCATCATGTCGGCAACGGTTTTGCTCCAGTCGGTAACAAAACGTACGTCGCGGCCTGTAATAATACCCACAAGTTCGTGTGCATCATTCACCACAGGGTAACCAGCAAAACCATTTCGCTCAGTTAATTCACGTAGGTCAGTTAAACTTGTCGCGGGAGTGACGGTAACAGGGTCTTGAACAATCCCTGCTTCATAGCTTTTAACTTTGCGGACTTCTTCGGCTTGTTGCTCAATACTCATGTTTTTATGAATAAAACCTAAACCGCCTTCTTGCGCCATTGCAATTGCAAGACGAGACTCGGTTACTGTATCCATAGCAGCAGACACCAGTGGAATATTCAGTTCGATTTTAGTCGTTAAACGGGTTTTGAGAACAGCGGTATTAGGGAGTACGGTCGAGTGGGCAGGAACCAACAACACATCATCAAAGGTTAGTGCATCTTTCAGTAAACGTAGCATGGCAACATCTCCCTAGTAAGTAGGATTTGAGGTGAAATATTGCGGCGAGATTATACCTTGCATATTGCAGTTGGTAAATGGAAAATAGATTTTTATTACCGTTAGAATGAGAACATTCATGAGTGCCACAAAAAACAATGTTTACACCGTTTCGCAATTAAACGGCGAAGTGAGGCATATTCTTGAAGGTCAAATAGGTAAAATCTGGTTAAATGGTGAAATTTCAAACTTTTCCTCGCCAAGTTCTGGCCATTGGTATCTCACTTTAAAAGACAGCCAATCACAAATTCGCTGTGCGATGTTTAAAGGCCGTAATCAATCGGTACGCTTTAAACCTGTCAATGGTCAACAAGTCTTAGTTAAAGGCGCTATCAGCGTTTACGAGCCTCGTGGCGACTATCAATTGCTACTCGAGTCAATGTTACCTGCTGGCGACGGCTTGTTAGCACAAGAATTTGAAGCATTAAAGCTTAAATTAGCTGCAGAAGGTTTATTTGCCACAGAAACAAAGCGCCCTATTCCAAGCAATATTCAACGCATTGGCGTGATTACCTCTGCCACTGGCGCAGCGCTTCGAGACATATTGCACGTATTAGCCAGACGCGACCCATCTATCGAAGTGATAGTTTACCCAACCCAAGTGCAAGGTGCAGCCGCGAGCCAATTAATTTGCCAAGCCATTGCTACGGCAAATCAACGTCTTGAAGTGGATGTATTACTATTGACTCGTGGCGGCGGCTCGTTAGAAGATTTATGGTGTTTTAACAGTGAACACCTAGCTCATGCTATTTATAACAGTGCCCTGCCGGTAATTAGTGCTGTCGGCCATGAAATAGACACCACTATAAGCGATTATGTTGCCGATGTGCGCGCACCAACACCTTCTGCTGGCGCCGAGCTATTGTCTAAAGACAAAGGTAACAAAGCTGAAAAGCTGATATTACTGTTAGCCCGATTACAACAAAGCATGAAGCATTATCAGTTGCAGCAAAATGGTCGCTTAACCCAATTAACCCACCAGCTTCAGCGCCATGAGCCGCAGCGAAAACTGCAACAATTTGAACAGCGTTTTGATGAAATGCAGATGCGCTTAGAGCATGCCTTACAACACAAACTCAGCCGTTTAACGTTGCGCCACCAGCAACTGAACAATCGCTTACAACAGCGATCGCCAGTCAATACCTTAACGCTTGAAACACAACGCTTGCAGTACCTCACGGAGCGATTTAACGACGCCAGCACCGACTACTTTAAGCAGGCCTCATTGCGCGTAGCTCAAGCAGCCCATAAGCTTGATACTGTTAGCCCACTGGCCACATTGAGCCGAGGCTATTCAATCACTAGCGCGAATAAAAAGGTTGTCGAAAATGCCGAACTATTGAATAAAGGTGATGTGATTCATACTCGATTAAAACAAGGAAGTGTCACTTCGACTGTGACCAAAATATCGTTAAAATAATCCGCTATATAATGCCAAGGAAAATATGCATTCGCTAAAGGAACTAGCTTGAAGAAAATTAATTACCGTAAATACAAAAATGCTGAACTGTTACATGCTCGATATCGGATTAATCAGCAAGTATTTCCTGGAAGATATCAGCAATTATGTGATGAAATAGCTCGCCGCAAACAAAATGGCCAACTCAAAGTTGAAAAAAGTAGCGTGATCGATCATGTCGGCTTCTGGGATCATCGGGAGCTGATTATCGAGTTTACTCAAACCCACAAAATATTGCGCATCACTTTTCTGGTGCTGTATGTATTATCCAATATCATTGCGTTTACGTTTATTGCATCAAAGTATTGGGTAACCGACTTCAGTAAACTTCATCAATACACTGCTGTGCTCGATCAAGCAACATGTCGTAAAGATACAGTGGAAGATGAGGAGACAGGTAAAATTGATGAGTATTATGATGTCGTGGTTTCAATTTATCCTGAAATATTTTTAGCCCCAAACTTACCCGCCTCAACATGCAATAAGATTGCCGCAACATTAACGCCTGGCTCACAAATATCGATTTGGCATCAAGATGGACTTATTCATCAGCTGGTATTAGATCAAAGCACATTACTCAGTTATCGAGACATGAAATCAAAAATACGGGATTTCAATAGCCGTGGGTATTTATTCTTTTTATTCAGCTTATTTGGGATAGCTTTGATTTTCTTTAAATCGCTTTATAATGCGGTTTACCCTGGGACATATAAGAAGTATTAGCTTCAATATTTTCATTTGTTTCAGAAACTTAAACTTTAACTGCGATAATATAGATAGCAAAAAAGCCATCTTTCGATGGCTTTCATTTAAGTCGTAAATTAACTTACTCATTCGTTACTCAACGATGTGAGGCTGTTACTTACCAATCGGTGTTAATACAATTTCAACACGACGATTTTGCGCACGGCCTTCGGCAGTATTATTGCTCGCAATAGGACTTGCTTCGCCCATACCGGTTGATGACACGCGTGAACCATTTACGTTTTGGCTCGTGATGTATTGAGCCACTTCACTGGCTCGCACTTGCGATAAACGTAAGTTGTAAGAGTCTGAGCCTGAGCTGTCGGTATAACCAATCACGTTTAAGCGCGTGTCGTCATATTCTTTTGCCACTAGCACTACGCTGTTTAAAACTGACTTAGCGCGTTCACTTAACACCGTTTGATCAACGGCAAATGTCACTTCGTTTGGCATGTTAAGGATAATATTATCACCACTACGAGTCACGCTGACGCCAGTAGACTGTAACTGCTTACGCAATTTCGCTTCTTGTACGTCCATGTAATAACCAATACCACCGCCTACCGCAGCACCCGATGCAGCACCAATCAGTGCACCTTTACCGCGATCTTTTTTGCTTGCAGAGGCCACACCAATGGCAGCGCCGCCAATAGCACCAATAATTGCGCCATTCGTTGCTTTAGCATTTTCAGACTCGCCAGTGTAAGGGTTAGGTAATTGACAACCTGACAGCAACAATGCTGTACCCACTAAAGAACTGCATAACAACGATGTGTTTAACTTAACTAACATACTCTCTCCTAAAGACCTTGCCCGGGGAAAAGATGAGATAAAAGGTTATCCCAAGCAAAGGTTGACAACTCATTTTTGATAATAATAAAAATTCTTGATGAAAACGAAAAATTGATGAAAACGAAAAATGGCGACATCATAAAAATGCAAGTTTACCTGATGCACAACCAATCATTACGTTATTTTTTGTTCATAAAACTGCGACGGAACCATGCAAAAACGCCGAGCAAGCTAAAACTTAACCATGACAATGCGCCAGCATGAACCTCTTCGATATAGACCTCTTCAACATACACCGCATCTCGGTCGCTACTTTCAAGTGGCAGGGCATACAATGCATCCACATCATCACTGCTAATTGTGGCAACAGGATCGGCATAACCGAGCTCATAAAGATCGATTAACACGTCATAATGATCGGTTTGATAACCGTTCGCTAACGTCGTTAGCACTTCGTAATCGTCAAAGCTTGAATCTGCATTAAGCGTAAATACGTCAGTTGAGTAATAATGGATCCACGGACCACCATTTTGACTTAAATATAATTCTGCAAATACATCAGCTTGCACATCACCACCACTGCTGTTGATATCGGCATCAAAGGTCACGCTAAAGGTCTGATAAAACCCGTCGTAATCGTAATCTTCAAATAATCTCGACTGGGCGTCATAGAAAGAAAAATCATAATAAATCACCTGGTTTTGCTGAGCCAAGGCACGTTGCTGCTGGCTGGCTTGGGTCGCTGCGGCTTTTTGATGTACCGCCATACGTTGTTCACGTGTGACTTTGGGGCTGGTTTGCGCACTGCCCGTTAATAAGCTTGCTTGTTGATGCAACTGCGCCACTCGTGTTTCGGCATTATTGTCAGAAGTGGCCGGCGTCTCTAATTGTCTTGCCTGACTTATTGCACCGCTCACTTGACTGATACTTTTTTCAGCACTGTATACAGTGGCAGAACTTAACCCTAAGGCACATGCAACACATAAGCTTAATCCTAATTTGACGGTATTAAACGATGATGTAGTGTTGATTATGTTATTTGAATGCTGGTTCATGGTGATTCCTCACAACCTTAAATGTTGCGGTCATTAAAACCCACTCAAAATGAACACAAGCTGAACATTACCAAACGGTTAATCAAACCAAGATTATCAATCTGTCATTCAGTTAGTGTTCATCTGCATATCGGTATACTTGCCCAACAACACGTATTAACATCAACTGCTAGCGCAATTTTTTAAGTAGATGTTTCTATATAGAAAAGGATCTTTTACACTAAGAACAATGAGGTAAATAGGATTAACACTATGCAGCGTATGTTCAAGCTCAAAGCCACTCTTTTAGGCTTAATGTTAGTGATTTCATCACCCAGCTTTGCTGGCGCTTCGCTTGTTTTATCATTAAATTCAGCAACTCCATTCGCGCTTGTGCCTGGCCCTAAAGATAATCGCCAAGGCAATAACCTTGTGGTCAACAGTGCACAGCAAGCCATACAAATTGCTAAGCGCAGCTATTCAGGCAAGGTGTTAAAAGTACAATCTAGCAGTGTAAATGGTCATCCTGGTTATCGCGTGAAACTCCTCACCAACGATGGCGTCATATTTTATGTGTCTGTCGACGCCACTAATGGTTCAGTATCAAGGAACTAACTCATGAGATTATTACTGGTCGAAGATGACTTAGCCCTGCAAGCAAATATTAAGCAATACCTTATTGAGGCTCAATACACGGTCGATGTCGCCTCAGATGGCGAAGAAGGATTATTCCAGGCCCAGGAATACCAGTACGATGTGGCGATTATTGATGTCGGGTTACCCAAACTCGATGGACTGTCGCTCATTAGCCAATTGCGCGAGCAAAATATCAGTTACCCCATTATCATTTTAACCGCCCGTGATAGCTGGCAAGACAAAGTGATTGGCCTTGATGCCGGTGCGGATGACTATTTAAGTAAGCCGTTTCAACTTGAAGAGTTAGTCGCAAGAATTAATGCTTTGATCCGCCGCTCAGCCGGTAAAGCCAGCCCAGTCATTCAAAATGGGCCTTTTAGTATTAATACTCGCAGCCTTGAAATTAAAATGCATCAGCAGGTGGTTAATTTAAGCGGTTCAGAATACAAGTTATTTGAATACCTTATGCTGCATCCCGGGTCGGTACATTCTAAAAGCAGTTTGATTGAACATATTTACGATCAAGATTTTGATCTCGACTCTAACGTTATTGAAGTGTTTATTCGTCGCTTGCGTAAAAAGCTCGACCCAGACAATCAATACCAGCTCATCGAAACACTGCGCGGCCAGGGTTATCGTTTACGCCAATTAGGGCAACATGAATAAGTTATTAGGCTCGCTTAAAGTCCGCATTGTGGTCAGTGCATTACTGCTTATTTTAGTATTGCTGCCCATTATTGGCATTACCGTTAACAACGCCTTTGAAACCCAAATTAATGTGGCGGCAAAAAACCAGTTAAAAGCCTATGTTTATTCCGTATTAGCCATGGCCGAAGTGGAAAATGATGAATTACTTATGCCTGAGCACCTGCTCGAAAACCAATTCAATGTCATTGGCTCTGGGCTATATGCACTGATCACCACCAAAGACAATCAATTACTGTGGACCTCAAATTCGTTTTTAGGCTTAAACACCCCCATAAACTTACCAAAGCCTGCAACGGGTCGAAACAGTTACGCCAGCATTCTCATTAACGATAAACCGCAATTGATCTACAGTTTCAGTGTCAGCTTTGCCACCAGCGAACAGCCTTTTACCATGACGCTGCACATCATTAAAAACCAGCAAGAATACCAACAACAAATTAGCCAATTTTCAAAAACATTGTGGACCTGGTTATTGATATTAATGGCGCTGTTATTTAGCGTGCAATTAAGTTGGTTATTATGGACCCTCAAACCCTTAGGCCAATTCAGTCAAGAACTCAGTGCAGTAGAACAAGGTAAGTCGATGCAGCTGAGCACCCAATATCCCATTGAACTGCAAAAAGTAGCAAAACAGCTTAATACCTTATTGCAAACAGAACAAAATCAGCGAAAACGTTACCGTAACGCCCTGGCCGATTTAGCCCACAGTTTAAAAACGCCTCTCGCCGTAATGCAAACTCAGGCGAATTTAAATGACGCTTCGCTAGAGCAAATTAATCGTATTAATCAAATTGTGGCGTATCAGTTAAAGCGAGCGCAAAGTGCAGCAGGAACTGGCTGGCATCTTGGGGTGAATGTTGATGATATTGCCACTCGTTTGGTGCGTACCTTGGGGAAAATCTATCAACATCAAACCTTGACCATTGATTATCAAGGTGATGCTGAAGCTCGCTTTAAAGGTGATGAGTCTGACTTAACTGAAATGCTCGGAAACGTATTAGACAATGCCTGCAAAGCAGCCAATAGCCATGTGTTATTGAGCGTTAAGCAATTAGCCAATAGCTTACTGATAAGCATTGAAGATGATGGTGCTGGAGTGCCTAAAGACAAGCAACAGCAAATATTTGAACGTGGTATGCGCGCCGACACTTACGAACAAGGCCATGGTATCGGCCTCGCCATTGTGCGCGACTTAGTTGACAGCTACCACGGCACATTAACGGTAGCTGAGTCGACGTCTTTAGGCGGTGCCAAATTTGAGTTCGAATTTACCCATTAATAAAGTGCTGCAGCCTAGATAAAAATCATCGCCCTTTTTTATACCCAAACAACCTGAAGATGCTCGATTTCAGCAAGAATTTACACGCGTTTAGGCAAGGCATTGATTGCGGGTAATGGTTGTTCCCTTTCCAAAATCAATAACGCAGCATAAACGCGTGTAAAACTTGCCCTTTGGGAGTTTCACCGTGTTTCCCTGATTATTAAATCAAGAGCGTTGTTGCGCTAATTTATAAGGTACCTACATTAACGCGCCTAGTATTGAAAACACGGTGAAGCTCTGAAACACGTATCTTCAAGTTGTTTGGGTATATACCCTTTAGTTCACTTTCAGCTTATGTTCATCTTCAGCTCGCTATGATGAACATAACAGTCATCAATGACACTGGAGATAACATGAAAAAAGCCATTCAAACACCCGCTAAAGCGCTACTGGCGTTAGCTTTGGTTTGTATGCCATTAGCGAGTGTGCAAGCCGCGCAGCCAACTGAATCATATTCATACAATGCAGCTGATGATGTGGTGAGTGACGCTGAACTTGCGCAAATGCTCGCGCCTATTGCGCTATATCCAGACAGTTTACTAACCCATATTTTGATTGCCTCAACCTACCCGCTTGAGATTGTGCAAGCTAAGCGCTGGTTAGCCAATCAAGGTAATCGCGACACCAATCAAATTATGGCAGAAGTCGAGTCTCAAGATTGGGACCCAAGCGTTAAAGCATTAGTGGCTTTTCCTAATGTACTCGAGCGTTTAAATAATGATTTGGTTTGGACGCAAAACCTTGGCGATGCCTTTTTGCAAGACGAAGGCCGAATGCTCGATACCATTCAGGCATTGAGACAGCAAGCTGACGAAGCCAATAACCTGGCAGATCTTGAACAGGTAAAGGTATCGCGTGTTGAACGCCGCATTATTATTGAGTCTGTGCGTCCTGAAATTGTCTATGTACCGTATTACGACAGCCGTATTGTGTATGGCAATTGGCGCTGGAACCGTTACCCACCGGTATATTGGCATGCGCCAGCCTATGTCAACTATCGCCCTAACCATCATGCTATTTTTTGGGACAGCGGTGTACGCATTAGCTTTAACTTTTTCTTCAGTGGTTTTCACTGGCATGACCGCCGTGTAATAGCCGTACCTGTACATAAAAACTACCGCTACTACACACCACGTAAAATAAGCTACAGCCATGGTGCACAACATTGGCAGCACAAACCTAAGCACCGTAAAGGTGTGGCTTATCGCAGTCAGGTGATCAGCAAACGCTATAACGGTCACTATGAAAAACGAAATAAGCCAGTGAGTTACTCGCACGAGCCAAAGCGTCAACTCGCTAATGAGCCGCGCCGTGTTACGTCGCGAAATGATTCAATTAAGGTGAGCGAGCAACGTAAGCACATTAACCAAAGTAATAAACAAGACAAACGTAATGAGCACACTCGCGTGAAAAATGTGAGCCGTAATGAAGCTGCTGAACATAGAAGTACGCAGCTAAAACGTGAACTTAGCCAGCAACGTCAACCTACATCGCAGGTAAAATCGTTTGAACGTAAAAGTGAGCCAATGAAATCAACTTACAGCCGCGACAGAGAACCGGTGAGCCGCCAACGTGACGTAGTCAATATCAAGGCGAGAAATGAAGTTAAACCCGTGGCTAATGCTATTAATCAACCACGTGCTCAGCAAGTACAACAAGCACAGCATAATATCCGAGTAGAAAAGGTTCGTGAACCACAAGCTAAACCGATGCGCAGCCAACAACAAGAGGTCAAGACGCAGCGCCGAAGTGAGCCACAACAAGCGTCGCGAGCAATGAGTCAACAACGTGACAACTCAGCACGCCAATCGAGTCATTCACGAGACATTAAACCATCACGAGAAAGACGGTAATAAAACGAAAAAGATGAGTTGCTATAGGCCGCTCATCTTTTTTGTATTCAATGTTTCAATGACATTCAAAATTTAGGCTACACGATAATACTGACCTTGAGCCCGTGTGGCTCAACTTGAGTAAAATGTAACTCGCCGTGATGTAAACTAATAATATGCTGGCAAATGGATAAGCCAAGCCCTGCGCCTTGCGAGGTATTTTCATCCACGCGATAAAAGCGGTTTTTCGCTAAGCTGATTTCATCACTAGACATGCCACGTCCTTGATCGATTACCTCTATCAACGTTTGCACACCATGCGGAGTCGCTCGAATCGTAATTAGCGACTCTACTGGGCTGTATTTACAAGCGTTCTCAATAATATTTTTTAATACTAATTCAAGATAAAATGGGTCTGCGTTAATGGTCATTCCGGCGGGAATATCAATATGCCATTCATAATCAGCTATGACATGTAATAACTGATTGACCACATTATCAATACTATTTTGCAGTTTACAGTCTGAGCGATTTAGCGCCTCAATGGCATCAACCCGCGATAACAGCAGCAACTGCTCAACCGTATGATTTATCCTATTCACCCCTTCACCAATGGCATCAATGTAAGGCAATGTCATTTGCTGAACGTTTTGATGCTGAGCTGACAACACATCATTTAAGCCATCGCTGTGTAACTTAATAATCGCTAATGGGGTTTTAAGCTCGTGAGCGGCATCGGCACTAAATCGACGTTCACGCACTATGGTATCGGCAATACGCAACAAATAACTGTTAAGCGCTTTTTGCACAGACGCTAACTCCGTTGGTAAGGTGAAGTTAATTGGCGTGAGATCTTGAGCGGGACGCTTATCTAAATGACGCTCTAATAACTTAAGCGGTTTAAACAGAAAATAAATAAACAACAACATAAAAAACATCATAATGGGAGTGATAATCAATGGGGTTCGCCAGGTATTACTCACAATTAACGACACTAACTCCTGGCGCACATCATGCCGTTGTGCCGTAACAATCCACACTTGATGAGCCGCTGAAAAATAACTGTACACATGCCATAAATTGCCATTGATGCTGCGCGTATCATAACCTTGAGTGAACTGGGTTAACGTTTGCTCACCAGAACTGTCTGAATAGGCAAGTAATTGCCCGGTAGTCGACAAGAGTTGAAAAGACAGTTTGTGTTCATAAGATAGGGATATCGGGTTGGCTTGTTCGGCAAAGGTTTCGATATTGGAATCATCAACATGAAATAATATAGGTCGTTTTACCAACTGGGCAAGCTGTTTTTCCGTGAGTTGATTAACATAAAACTGCTCAAGCATTTTTGCCGTTTGCACCATTTGCGCATCAAATAGCTCTTCAACTTCATGCATGGCATCGCGAGAACTTAATACACTCGAAAACGTGACTGTAAGTACAATGCCGAGCAACATCAACACGCTAAATAATAATCGTAATGAGAACATAACATCCTTTAAAAATAGTCACGAAGGTTGACTAATCACTTATGCACAATCGATAGTCGATAGCACCACCCTACAGCGTCTCAGTCAAGATATAGCCGATGCCCCGTACCGTTTTAATTAATTCAGTGGCCATTTTTTTACGTAAATGATGTATGTGCACCTCAATCGAATTACTGCCGACCTCGTCCCAACCATAAGTTAATTGTTCGAGTTGACTGCGGGTTAATACCCGTCCTGCTGATTGAGCAAACTCCAGTATTAACTGATACTCACGGCGTGACAATGACACTAATTCACCTCGAAAATGCACTTCACAACGAGTAAAATCTATGTCGAGTGCGCCGTAGCTAAATTGGTTATTGTCTAAACCATGTTGGCGTCGAATAATGGCTCGTAGCCGTGCAATTAATTCTCTAACATCAAAAGGTTTACTGAGGTAATCATCTGCACCTATATCTAAACAAGCCAAGCGAGTATCAAAGTCAGTATTCGCTGTGAGCACGATAATCGGTAAAGACACACCACTTCGGCGCCATTGTTTTAACAACTCGGCACCGTCGCCATCGGGTAAGCCTAAATCAAGAATAATCGCGCTAAAATCTTCGTTGTTGAGTGCCACTTGCGCCTGCTTAAACGATGATAAATGATCAACTTGAATGCCTTCCTTAGCCAAACTCATTACCACGCCTTGGGCGAGTAATTTATTATCTTCAATCAGTAATACACGCATATTTTTTACCCTCGAAATACCTTAAAGTCGACACCTTGTTGCTGTAAAAAGGCTTCAGCCTCTGATCCTTTTAACATCGCCATGGTGGCTAACATTCCCGCCATCACACAATTAGGTGCAAGCACGGTGACAGACAAAGGCGCCTGCTCAATAGGATAACCCGTTGTGGGATTAATAATGTGGCCATAACGTTTTCCATCCACCTCAATATAACGGCGAGTCGTACCGCTGGTGGCTAGCGCACCTTGACGAATGGTTAAGAGTGCTGCGGCATTATCTAATTTTTGCGGGTTTTCAATTCCCACCTGCCAGCCATCGCTTTTGGTGATCGGACAGGCAATATCACCGCCAAAATTAACCAGCACTGAATGATGAGGCCAGCGCTGCGCAATCATTTGAGCCGCTTTGTCTACCGCATACTCTTTACCGATACCACCAAAATCGATACTCATCCCGACAGGAATATGAATATGGGTTTGCGTGATAGTGATATTGTTTAAGCCGACATGTTGTAAGGTTTGCTTAATATCATGTTGATGAGGGATTTCTTGCTGGCCATCAAAACGCCACAACACCATAAGTGGGCATGCACTGATATCAAATGCACCGTCACTCAATTGATAACATTGCTGGGCAAAATGCAATAAATGCAAGGTCTCAGCATCAACGGGGATCGCTGTACCGTGAGCATGATTTATCTGCCAAATGAGATTGTCTTCAATAAAACGGCTGAACTTTTGCTCAATCCGTTTAGCTTCCTGGTAAGCCATCTGTAGCATTTGCATGGCTACGCGCTCATCATTAACGGCCATCAGCACTTCACAAGGACTTGCCATTGCCTTAAATGAGCCTAAAAAACCCCATTTACGCGGCTGTAAGCTGATGTCACTGACTGTGTTAGTTTCAGAACGTGATAAATTGGCTGGCATAGCACTCTCTGTTGGCTGCATAACATTATCTTAATACCAATAGCCAGTAATTGATAATAGATTCAGCATCTTGAATATACTTCTATCTTAGATTGCCGTTACCAATAAACAATGCCTTGCCTAAACGCGTGTTAATTGTTGTTGAAATCGAGCATCTTCAAGTTGATTGGGTATAGACTTGACCATTATCACTCTTGCAATAATGGCCAAGTCTGTCAGCTTTGAGGTAAAGCCTGTTTAAAATGAATAACTCACTTGAGCAACAATCGCTTTTACTGATGGGAACAAATCATAGTTTTGTAACTGCCCCGGAATGTCAGTGCCGTTGTTTTCAGGATTTTGCTGATAATACTCAAGACGATAAGTCATCTCATGACCGCCAGATAAACGCTGCCCAAACTTAAGCCCGATGGTATAAGCTGTCATATCGCCAATGCGATAATCGGCGCTGGCATAGTCTGGTAGGGTATCGCCCATCATTAAGAAAGGTTGATAAAACTCCGCCGCTTGTTGTTGGTAATAACGTAAGTGTAACTGCCCATAAAAACTCGGACTAAAGTAATAGCGATAATGCGTTTCCAAGGTGTGCGAGGTAATGTCCCAATCATCGGTACTATAGCGATAAGAAAAATCAACCACGCCAGAATCTAATGCACCTTTTGTCATCACATACACGCTGTGCTTTAAACGTGAATCAGGTCTATTCTCGTAGCGATACCCTTGAGTAATCCCATTGCTATCGACTTCACTCAAAATTTTATACGGGTCGTTCATATAGCCAGACACACTAGACAGGCCATAGTTTGCCTGCATTAACCAATTGCGATTAAGAATTTGAGTGACACCCAACATGACATCCGATGTTTGCTTGGTATCATCGCCACTTAAACGAGTTTGATCAAACGCCGCTTGGTACTCTGCGTCACTGTTGTAGTTAGCCCGATAAACCATCTCACTAAAGGCAACAGGGCGGCCACCTACAGGATCGACCACATCTTGTGTAAAAGCACCCGATAACGCCAGGGTGGTATTGTTTTTATTAAAGCTACGTTCAAGGCCAGCGTTTAATCCCATCGATAAGTAGTCAAACTCTTTTGAGCCATATACGCCGACGTTACCAGTCCAATCTTGATTAAACACTTCTTGCCAGTTAGCACTTAACTGAACTCGCGTATCGTGGAAAGTATCATCAAGTGGAGTATCACCTGCGCCAACAGTGTACTCGCCTTTACCAGATGGACGTGTAAACGTCTGGCTTTCACCTTGAGCCACAGCGCCCGATGCAGATGAGCCCGTTAAACTGTCGACTACCACCTTCATGTCTAGTAACGAGGTGTCACCAAACGCTTTTTGCACATTACCAATGGCCTCTACAGCTTGTACACGCTCTTGCTCGCCATAATACATAATGGCAGCATCCACTTTCCAGTCATCATTAGCTGGCACAGTTTCGGCTGCATTGGCTTGGCCAATTAAACTACAACTTGCAATGGCTAAGGCGCTGGCAATGCTCTGTTTTGATGTTAGTTGCATCCACAACCTCCGCCCGCCAATGAACGACCGCCACTGGTGCCTTCTTTACTGAAATAAATATGATCATCTAAAGATAAATCGAGTTTCTCGCTGTTTAATGCCATGTCTTTACGGGCAAATTGATCTTTTTCCCAAGGTTGAACACCTAAACTTGAGCATCCCACAAGACTGCTGGCAATGGCTAACGCCACGACCGTTTTGCAAAAGGGTTTAAACACGTTAGTCATGAGTTTACTCCTGTAATAATGTTTGGATTTCTTGCTCGTAGGCAGAAATGTTCTCTTCAAAAAAGCCCATATGCGTTTGCACTAATTCGCCTTGGCGATTAAACAAAAAGCTGCTGGGCATTCCTTGTAAATCAAATGCTTTGGCAACATCACCTTCAGGATTAAACGTCAGATTAAATGTGGCAGGTATTTTAGATAAAAACTCATGAGCTAATGCAGTGTCAACATCAAGGTTAATGGCCACAACCTCTAATCCCTGTTGCTGATATTTAGCTTGCATGGCATTCATCCAGGGGAATGACTTACGACACGGCCCACACCATGACGCCCAAAAATCGACGTATACCACTTTACCTGCATATTGCTTTAGGCTGACAGGTTGAGCTTTAGCATCTAACACAGTGTGATCTAATGAAGGAGCTGCAATGACCGCGGTACTGAAACCAAGTGCAAGGCTCAGTAAAGTCGCGGTGATGTTTGAGGAGAGTGAAAATAACTTCTTTGGCATTATATTTTCGCCTAATGACTAGATGAATAACACACTAGATGACCAATCTTAAGGTTTACTTAAGCAATAAACTGCACTCACAAAAATAGCTCAAGACATTGTGTCGTGAGCTATTTAACCTCTCTAACCCTATTGTTGTAATCACCATGTTGGTCTTCTGCCATTTTGATTGTTTGTCACCAGTTCAATCAGGCACATCGATGCAACAATGGGAGAAGCAGTAGGAGAAGCAGTAGGAGAAGCAATGGGAGCAGACCATCACATCAGATTGATTAACCACCAATCATTTTAGAGACTAAACCTTTATCATGACCGGCTTCTGCCAGCAAAATACCCGCTAAATGCAAACTGATAAATGGGATAAAATACCACAATGCGAGTTTATGAATAGTTTCGACTTGTTGCTCTATGGGCTCTGGACCAAATTCAAGTAATAACCCAGTGCTCACTGACATGGCGACGCCGGCATAAAATAACCAATACACCCATGCTTGAAATTTTTGCTTCGTGGTAGCCTGAGCGCTGAATGCCGATGGATAATGCAGGCCAAATTTAGCCATGTATGCAAAACGAGCAACAACAAATACGCTTACCGCATAGCCAAAGTAAATATGCCATTTAAACATCACACCACGGATCCCTTTTGCAATGCTAACGGCTTGCTTGTCGGTGATCAGCACATCAATTTTGGCTAAGCCCTGTGTAATCACCGCCGCCATATGATTTTTCTCCATCCATCCTAAGCGTAACAACACAGTGAGTAACATCACCATCATGGTCAAGGCTAATCCCCAATGCAACAGACGATGAAGTAACGGAAAATGAACTTGAGTACGCATACAAACCTCGATAGATTAAGATAACCACGCCATTATTACGTTATAACCTTAACAATCACTTACGGTTTATAGTTTTATACCAATTCTATTAAGTGCAATAAGATCTAATTGTGGGCGCAGCATAAAACGATTTATAAATAGGACTTCCTCATGACTGAGTTTTTTAAACGAACCCAAACACTTGCATTATTCATTGCCGGCTTGGGTACCTCTTTGGGAGGGTTATATACATTAGCGCCTCGATGGGCTTTAGCGCAGCTAAACCAATTACCCTATATTGCCAGCGACACGATATTTATCCAGCATTGGGGCTTTTTAGTATTGATGATGGGGTGCAGCTTTTTTATTGCGATATTTCGTAATCACTGGATTATCCCAGTGTTTTGGGTGGCGTTAATTGAAAAACTATTTTTTGTCAGTTTAGTTATAGGTTATTCAAGCCAACCTTTTACTAATGGCTTTTGGTTATCCATGGCAATGGACAGTGTTATCTGCCTGTATATTGCCGGTTACCTGTTGAGCTGTAGACAGTCGAAAACGAATACTCTCAAATAGCATCTACAGGTTCTTCACGGTCACATTTTTTACAGCTAAGCAGCTCGCCTAAGTGTTGTTGACGACCAAGATCGGTAGTGACCCACTCTCTAACGGTCCAGGGTGGGTCATGGCGCACATGTTGAAAATGGCCACATACTAACTGCGCAACCCAATGACGCTCTTCATCTTGGTGATAACCCACTATTTGCTGCTGCATATACCTCTACCTTACGCTTTTAATATTCCAGCCACAAAAAAGCCTGAACAAGTCAGGCTTTTGTTATCTGTAACCGTTATTTTTTACGGTCACGAATATGTGTCATTGCACGCTTACGACGACGCTCTTGTCCTAAGGTTAACTTTTCAGTTCTGCCTTCAAACGGGTTAGAACCTTCATGGAAACGTAATTGGATTGGCGTACCAACCACTTTTAATGAACGACGGAAATAGTTCATCATATAACGCTTGTACGAGTCAGGCAGCTTGCTGACCTGGTTACCGTGTACCACAACAATCGGTGGGTTATAACCACCAGCGTGAGCATACTTCAGTTTCACACGACGACCATTAACCAATGGTGGCTGGTGATCATCTTGCGACATTTGCATAATACGCGTCAACATTGAAGTACTTACGCGGCGCGTGGCACTGTCGTAAGCTTCTTCGATTGACTCATACAAATGGCCAACACCGGTACCGTGTAATGCAGAAATAAAGTGAATACGGGCAAAATCGATAAAGCCTAAGCGGCGATCTAATTCACTTTTAACGCGATCTTTAATCTTTTGATCAATACCGTCCCACTTGTTTATCGCAATAACCAAAGCGCGACCCGCGTTTAAGGTAAAGCCTAATAAACCCAGATCTTGTTCTGCAATCCCTTCACGGGCATCGATAACTAACAGTACAACGTTAGCATCTTCAACCGCTTTCAAGGTTTTAATCACCGAGAACTTCTCGATAACTTCATGTACTTTGCTACGACGACGAACACCTGCTGTGTCAATCAATACGTATTCACGACCTTCACGCGACATAGGAATGTAAATACTGTCACGCGTGGTGCCTGGTTCGTCATAAACCACAACACGTTCTTCACCTAAAATACGGTTAATTAGCGTTGACTTACCCACGTTAGGCTTACCAATAATAGCAAGCTTAATCGGCAAATTCTGAAGACGAGTTTGCTCTGCTTCAGCTTCTTCTTCAGTATATTCACGCTCTACTTGCTCGCCTTCCTCGTCTAATTCACGAACAATGCCCATAGCCTCAGCATAAGGTGTTAGTGCGTAATCAATCATGTTGGTCACACCACGGCCTTGCGCAGCAGCCATTTGGTAGACTTCGCCTAGACCTAGAGACCAAAACTCAGCACAAGCAGAATCAGCATCAATACCATCAACTTTATTGGCCACAACAAAGGTCACTTTATCGCGACTACGTAAATGCTGAGCAATTGCTAAATCAGCAGCCGTCATACCAGCGCGCGCGTCTGTCATAAATAATACGACATCCGCTTCTTCAATCGCCGCTAATGACTGTTCAGCCATTTTTGTTTCGATCCCTTCTTCGGAGCCATCAATACCGCCGGTATCAACAACGATAAACTCGTACCCAGCTAAGAAAGCACGGCCGTATTTACGGTCACGTGTTAAGCCAGGAAAATCCGCTACTAACGCATCACGAGTACGTGTAAGACGATTAAATAATGTCGATTTACCGACGTTTGGTCGCCCCACAAGGGCCACTACAGGGATCATGATTTTGCCTCTAAAAAACTTTTCAATAAAAAGCCCCCGGAACACTTCCAGGGGCTCTAGTGAAGACATTATACCTTAATTAATACTGAAATGGTCCTAGGACTTATTCAGCACTCGCGTCGGTATCTTCTTCAACTTTCATTTCTTGTTTGCTCAAGGTGACAATGGAGACTTTACCACTGCGACCTTGAACATAGATTTTGTCGTCAACCACAAGTGGCTGAGCGTATAAACCGTCACTGTCGACTTGTATACGGCCGACAACATCACCACTGCTACGGTCGATGAAATGTAAATAGCCTTCTAAGTCGCCAACCACGATATAACCTTCAACAACCGCTGCTGCTGTTAATTCGCGATTTTTAAGCGTTGAATTGCTCCAAAGCTCTAAACCATTACGGCGATCGACTGAATAAATACGGCTATGGTCATCCACTAAATACAAGCTTAAACCAGCTTCAGCAAGTTCATTAAAGCTTGAGTATTTACGCGACCAAATAATACGGCCACTGCGTAATTCCATTGACACTAGGTTGCCGTTATAGCTAGCAACATATAAGTTTTCGCCAAGGATTAACGGAGTCATATCCACATCAGCCATACGAGTAAACTCGTTACCACCGCTTGGACTAAAAACCGGTTGTTCCCATGCGGCTTGGCCGTTATTTTTAACAACAACTGCCACTTTGCCGTCAGCTGTACCGACAAAGAATCCACCAGCTTCATAAGCTGCTGAAGAGGTACCACGTAATGTTAAGTTGGGTAGCTGACTTTCGTACGTCCAAAGCTTTTCACCCGTTTCAAGATTAAAACCTTCAAACGCGCCTTTAGCAGTATTTACCGCTACAACGTCTTCGGCCACCGTTGGCGCTGACAGTAATTCACCGTTAGCTTGGGCAGACCATAATACTTCGCCAGTGGCTTCATCTAACGCCACTAATAAACCGGTTTCGCCACCCACAAACACTTTTTTACGTGCAGCGGTTACACCCGCGGCTAAGCGAATACCGTTGGTTTTAGTTTTAAGCTTCTGCTCAAACTCATCGTTAAAGTTTTGCGTCCATAATTCTTCGCCAGTGACTTCATCAAAAGCAACAACAACGCCACTACGATCAGCAACAAATAATTTTCCATAACGGACGGTAGGGCGAAGCTGCGAGTAATAATCGCCAACGCCGTTGCCTACACTGGTGTCCCAACTAATTTCTGGAAACACGGTTGCTTGAATATCAACTAATTCACTGACAGGCTCTTCTTCAACATCACTTGAAGAGCAAGCTGATAAAAAAGCAACACTTAGCCCAACGGCAAGTAGATTTCTACACCA
This sequence comes from Shewanella sp. MF05913, assembly GCF_059758095.1. Taxonomy (NCBI): domain Bacteria; kingdom Pseudomonadati; phylum Pseudomonadota; class Gammaproteobacteria; order Alteromonadales; family Shewanellaceae; genus Shewanella; species Shewanella sp. MF05913. Next base: position 26,130 of record NZ_JCAYNT010000024.1, on the reverse strand, counting down.
CGACTTCATTGGCTAAATTCCTTATGCCTTATTTAGATTGTCTAGTTTCATTGTCAGCGCAGGACTGGCTAATGCGCCGCCATTATCTACCGCTGCTTGATAAGCTAACTTGGCTTTATCCAAATCACCTTGACGCACTAAAAAGTCGCCTTTTAATTCTTCACGCTGTGAAGCAAACGCTTGATCGGTCACTTGCTCAAGCGTGGCTAATGCCACACCTAAGTTATTTTGTTCAGCTTGTACACGTGCTAAACGGATGGTTGCGACCATACCTAAGCCTGAGCCTGGTTGTGCGGCAATCACTTTAGTGAATGCCGTTTCCGCTTTAGCTAAATCGCCCGCGTCAACCGCTGCTTTGGCAACCATTAATTCAAGCAGTGCTTGATAACCCGCTTGGTCATGCTCAGCAGTAAACGCTTCTGCTTGAGTTAAAAACGCTGCAGGATTAGTTGATTGCTCAGCAATAGCTTGAAACGTCTCAGAAGCTTGCTCTGCTGACTCGACTTTCATGTCTGAATAAGTGTTCCAACCATATAGGCCGCCAAGGCCTACCACAGCACCTACTGCAATTGAGGTACCGTAATCTTTCCAGAACTGCTTGATAGCATCTACTTGTTGTTCTTCTGTGCTATAAATTTCCACGTGCACTTCCCCTTTTAAATCAGTTCTGCAATTTTAGTTACCAGTTCATCACGGGCGACTAATTGTTGTTCGTTGTTGTTTCGTAATGGTTTAATAGCAACCTGATTATTGGCAATTTCGTTTTCGCCAATAATTAACGCATATTGAGCACCGCTTTTATCTGCGCGCTTCATCTGCTTTTTAAAGTTGCCACCACCGCAATGACTCATGACTTTAAGCGTTGGTAACTGTTGACGCAACTCTGCAGCAACTTTAATTGCTTCAACTAAGCAATTGTCGCCCATCGCTGTGACATATACATCAACTTCAGCTGCAATATCATTGGTTAGTTCAAGAGTTTCAAGCAACAATACAATGCGCTCTAATCCCATAGCAAAACCCACTGCTGGCGTATCTTTACCGCCAAGCTGTCCGACTAAACCGTCATAACGACCGCCCGCCAACACTGTACCTTGCGAACCTAAGCTCGAGGTTACCCACTCAAATACCGTGCGGTTATAGTAATCTAAACCGCGTACGAGACGCGGATTGATGGTGTATTGGATGCCAACAGCGTCTAAGAGTTCACATAAAGTTGAAAAATGTGTTTTGGTGTCATCACCTAAGTAGTCCATTAACGCGGGTGCGTCAGCTAAAATAGCCTGCACTTGTGCATCTTTACTGTCTAGCACTCGTAATGGATTTGAATACATACGGCGTTGACTGTCTTCGTCTAACTTATCTTTATGTTGCTCTAAAAAGGCAATCAAAGCGTCACGATAAGCAGCACGTTCAGCCGGATCACCAAGCGTATTAAGCTCTAAGGCAACATGATCTTTAATACCTAACTGATCCCATAAACGGGCAGACAACATTAATACTTCAGCATCAATATCAGCACTGCCAATACCGTAGACTTCAACACCAAATTGGTGGAATTGACGGTAACGACCTTTTTGAGGACGTTCATGACGGAACATCGGTCCCATGTACCATAAGCGTTGCTCTTGGTTGTACAGTAAACCGTGTTCATTGCCAGCACGCACTGTTGAAGCAGTGCCTTCTGGACGTAGTGTTAAACTGTCGCCATTACGGTCTTCAAAGGTGTACATTTCTTTTTCGACGATATCAGTCACTTCACCAATAGAACGTTTGAAAAGATCGGTACTTTCAACGATAGGCGTACGAATTTCGCTATAACCAAATGCGCTTACTGATGAACGTAATACCGCTTCGACTTTTTGCCAAATTGGGCTTTGAGTAGGCAGAATATCGTTCATTCCGCGAATTGCTTGGATTTGCTTTGCCACTGTTACTTGTCCAATTTCGAAATTAGTTTGCACTAATAAAATGTAAATTGACTCGTTAAGGTAGTTACTACCTTTAACAAGTTAGAGAATTATTCTGTTTTGTCGGCAATCTCAATACGATTAGCCATCATCGCCGCTTTTGCACGAATTTTGGCTTCTAAACCATCAACAATACTGTTGTTATCGAAGCGCTCTTTTTGGCGCACACCATCATCGTAATAGCCACTTTTAGCATGACCACCCGTTAAGCCAATGTGCGACACCAATGCTTCACCAGGTCCGTTTACAACGCAACCAATAATAGACACGTCCATTGCAGTGGTGACATCTTCTAAACGACGCTCAAGTTCGTTAACGGTGCTAATCACATCAAATTCTTGGCGTGAGCAAGATGGGCAGGCAATAAAGTTAATCCCGCGGCTACGGATACGCAGTGATTTTAAAATATCAAAACCGACTTTGATTTCTTCAACAGGATCGGCGGCCAATGAGATACGAATAGTATCACCGATGCCTTCTGCTAAAAGCATGCCTAAACCTACTGCAGATTTTACTGATCCAGAGCGCATTCCGCCCGCTTCGGTAATACCTAAATGCAATGGTTGACGAATTTGTTTAGCCAGTAAACGGTATGAGGCAACGGCTAAAAAGACATCAGAGGCTTTGACACTGACTTTAAATTGGTCAAAGTTAAGACGATCTAATATGTCCACGTGACGCATAGCGGATTCAAGTAATGCCTCAGGCGTTGGCTCGCGGTATTTGTCCATTAAATCTTTTTCAAGCGAACCGCCATTTACACCGATTCGAATGGGAATGTTTTTATCGCGAGCACATTCAACCACACTACGAATACGCTCTTCGTTACCAATGTTACCTGGATTAATCCGCAAACAATCAACGCCATATTCTGCCACTTTTAAGGCGATACGGTAATCAAAGTGAATATCAGCGACTAACGGTACATTGACCGATTGCTTGATGATTTTAAACGCTTCAGCAGCATCCATTGTCGGCACAGACACACGCACAATGTCAGCACCCACTTTTTCTAATGCATTAATTTGCGCCACAGTTGCTGCTACATCTGTGGTTTTTGTATTGGTCATCGACTGTACAGCTATCGGTGCACCATCACCAATAGGCACATTGCCCACGTATATACGAGTGGAAGGTCTGCGAATAATTGGGGATTCGTTATACATGCAAATACGCTCTACTACTGATGCAAAAGCTCGTTATGCTTTTGGCAGGGTTAATCTTGCGACTCGACCGTTGGTAAACTCAGCAAGGCTGACTTTACTTCCGTCAAGACTAATACTGACGACCTGTGGTGCACCCAGTATGATTTTGAAAGGTTTGAGACCGCGGACTTCAACTAACTTAGCAGCTGTTTTGACACCATCAACCAACACTTTACCGTTAGCATCGGTTACGTTAATCCAGCAATCACCGCTTAACTCAATAGCGAGAACACCTTCAACACCAGTGCCAATAGCAGTACTTGCATTGGTATCGATAGTCGACGCAGTGCTAGCCTGATTAAGGGTACTGGTTGATGTTGGATTTAAGGTACTTGCAGGCAAGGTCGTTGCTTGTGTTGCGCTCGGATTTGCTGAATTAAGATTACTGGCAGCATCAATAACAGCATCACTCTCGGGTAATACGTTTGAAGACGTTGCGTTATCAGTAGAAGGTACTTGCTCTAAAGCGTTTTCAGCGGCAATTTGCGCGCCTACATCCTGCTGACTAAGGCTACGAGTAATTTGTTGCGGCTCAGGCATGGCTGAGTCGGCAGCAATTTCTTCTACCGTTGGCAGTGAAACATCTACGTCGGTCAATAAAGACGACTTTTGAACCCACCAAATCACCAGCATTGCGATCAATACGGTAATGATAAAGTAAGTGACTAAATTAAGTCGGCTATTACGGGCTTGATGAGTGGTTTTTCGCGAAAAGCTTTGCATTGCCGGTGGAACAATTTCAGGCAACTGATGCTTTAAGCATTGTTGTATCTCATTAATATCAGCGTGAACAAAACGCGCATAATTCTTGATATAGCCTCTAACATAAGTTGTTGAGGCGATATTTTCAAAAATGTCTTGTTCAATATCACTGATAATTCTTGGACGCAAATGCAATTGTGTTGCAACGGCTTCGATAGACAACCCTTTTGCTTCACGAGCTGCCTTTAATATAGCGCCAGCGGTAACAACATTTTTTAACAATGCCGCTTTTTCAGCGTCTTGTTCTACTTCGAATTCTTTAGTCATTAATTCAAGTTAGCTCTATAATTTTTGGCTTGTGGAGATGCAGGAAACTTCGCAATTAATAAAATGCCAAATCGTTTTACGGCTTCTTCGTTATTTGCCGCCTGCTCAATCTTGATCCCTAAGGCTAAACTTTCTGCAGATTCACTTACAACTCGATGGTATCTTGCGAGTTGTTCGCGCGCATCGCCGTAGTCAGCATCTTCCATGGCTAACTCGGTTAACTCTAATAACGTTACTTTTCTTCTTTGATCATACTTTAACGCCATATTAAAATACTGTCGCGCTTTTTCTTTATTTCCCGCTTTTCGGCTGCAGACCCCTAAATTTTCGTAGCTTGAGGCTGTACGAGTATATTTAGGTGTATTAATCGCGGCTAAAAACATCTTTTCTGACTCAGCGAATTTGTTTTGCTGGCATAAAAACACCCCAAAATTATTACGTGCATCTCCAGTCGCATCGCTAAGCGATATGGCGCGTTGGTATGACTCTTCTGTGCGAGCCAAATCTCCAACTACTTGATAGTAATATGCCATGGATACATGCACTTCACTCATTTCTGGCGCGTATTCTACTGCTTTATTTAAATTATACTTTGCTTGCTCGCTGTTACCGCGATTTAAATACGTTAACCCCAATTGCATACGCTCACGCGCAGCGCCAACCTTGTCAAACTTACGCTCGGCAACTGGGATGTCGGTACCACTGTAGGTGCGCTCGGTGACACAACCGCCAAGCGATATCGCCACTACAGTCATCACTAAAATCTTTTGCATTCCATGCTTCATTTATAAGCCTATTATCTATGCAAACAAAGAGTTAATCCATTGTGACTGAAATCTGGTTTTGTTGCATTTGTTTTTTTGCTAAACGCTTTGTTCTATCACGAATATCACCGGCTAATTGACCGCACGCAGCGTCAATATCATCGCCACGGGTTTTACGTACAATGACGGTAAAACCGTATTCCATCAATACTTTAGAGAAGCGATCAATACGTGAATTAGATGAACGCCCGTAAGGTGAACCTGGGTATGGATTGAACGGGATTAAATTAATTTTACATGGCGTGTCTTTCATTAACTTAGCAAGTTCATGTGCTTGGTCAGTGCTATCATTGATATGGTCTAGCATCACATACTCAACGGTCACACGGCCACGGTTCGCGTTAGATTTCTCTAAATAACGACGAATACCGGCTAAGAATTCTTGTAAAGGATACTTTTTGTTTACAGGCACAAGTACATCACGCAGCTCATCATTTGGCGCGTGAATGCTCACCGCTAATGCAACATCAATAGCATCGCCAAGTTTGTCTAACGCAGGGACTACGCCAGAAGTCGATAGGGTTACGCGACGTTTTGATAAGCTGAAACCAAAGTCATCTAACATAATATCCATTGCAGGAATGACATTAGCGAGGTTTAATAATGGCTCACCCATGCCCATCATCACAACGTTAGAGATTGGACGGTCGCCAGTGTCTTTATGAAAACCTAAAAACTGCGAGACACGCCAAACTTGACCGACAATTTCAGACACGGTTAAGTTGCGGTTAAAGCCTTGCTGTCCCGTAGAGCAGAATGTACATTCTAATGCACAACCCACTTGAGATGACACGCATAAGGTCGCGCGGTCTTCTTCAGGAATATAGACAGTTTCAACTTCTTGGCCCTGGCCAACGTTAATGGCAAATTTAATTGTGCCATCATTCGACTTTTGAAAACTTGCAATTTCTGGTGCAACGATTTCACATTTAGCCGCAAGCTTACCTCGCAGTACTTTGTTAATGTTGTTCATTTCTTCAAAGTCGCTGACGCCAAAGTGATAAATCCACTTCATTAATTGATCGGCGCGGAACGGTTTTTCACCCATTTCGCTGAACAACGCTCGCAGTCCTTTACGATCAAGATCTAATAAATTGATTTTTTTTACACTCATCTGCCTAACCTCAAAACACCAAAACCTGTAACAGGGCGGCAAATTATACAGGTAGCATGGCCTTTTAGCCAGTATATCTACACGCTATCAACCTGAAGATGCTCGATTTCAAAAAGAATTTGCACGTGCGTAGGCAAGGCATTGATTACAGATAATAGCTTTTCTCTTTGCAACGTCAGCTAAATTAACCAAAGCCACTGCATAAGCGCATGTAAAACTAGCCCTTTGCGAGTTTCATCGTGTTTCCTTGATGGTTAAATCAAGAGCGTTGTTGCGCTAACGTAGAAGGTACCGACATTAGCGTGTCGAGTATTAAACATACGGTAAAGCCCTGAAGTAGCACCGTCAGGTCAATTGGGAATATACTCACCTTTACTGGTTTAGGTGATGATATTTAATCTTGTAATCGTGCAGCCGGCTTAAACGCCCGAATTGACTAAAATAAAATACTCAAAATATATTCAGATTATATTAACTAAGCTTGTGATATCCTGCGGCTGGGCTATGTGGCCTGCCATGAGGAAGTGTTTACTTTCCCTGTATGACAACCCTTCTGTTTATCGTGTTTTTTGCTATATCCATTTCGTTTTTATGTAGTATTTTTGAAGCCGTGCTTCTGTCGGTTACACCAAGCTATATTGCAAACCTAAAAGAACATCACCCCCACGTTGCTGCCAGATTGCATAAACAAAAGCAGAATATTGACTCACCGTTAGTGTCGATCCTGACGCTCAACACTATCTCTCACACCATGGGTGCCTCGGTTGCCGGAGCTCAAGCCGCGATTGTGTTTGGTAGTGAAATGTTGGGTATTTTCTCCGCAGTATTAACCTTTTTAATTTTATTTTTGTCTGAAATCATTCCTAAAATTATTGGGGCGAATCATTGGCGTAAATTAGCGCCCACGGTGTCGATATGTCTATATTGGATGGAAAAGCTGACTTTACCGTTAATATGGTTGTCGCAAAAAGTGACCGGCGTTTTAGGCAAAGGCGATAACAATCTTTACATGCGACAAGAGCTGAGCGCCATGAACCAGTTGGCAAAAGACAGCGGCGAGTTAAGCGAACAAGAATCGCAAATTTTAACTCAGATGTTGGCCATGAAAGACATGTCAGTCACACATATTATGACGCCACGTACGGTTATTTTTAAATTACCGACAACTATGACCAACCAACAATTTATTGCCGATCATTTAAGTAGCCCTTTTACCCGATTTCCGGTTTATCAAGATGATCGCGACAACGTGATTGGTTACGTCAATCGTAATGACATCATCTTACAAGCCAGCTTGTCGCCGCAAACGGCCATCGGCGACTACGTGAAAAACTTATTGGTTTTACAGTCGTCGGTAAGCGTACTGCCGTTGTTTCAAACCATGATAAAACGTAACAGTAAAATGGCATTGGTTGTTGACGAATATGGCTCAAGCGAAGGCATTGTGACCATTGAAGATATTATCGAAACCTTAATAGGTTTAGAGATTGTTGACTCAAAAGACATTGCCCCAGACATGCAGGCACTGGCTCGTAAATTGTGGCAACGACGCATAAAGAGCAAAGGTTTAGTGATTTACGGCGAAACCGAAACAAACTAGGGCTACGACATTTATTTTAATGCCAGAGACTCTGCTTACCATAACCCGTTACCACTAACGGGTTATTTTTTATGCGAATTGGCTGTATTTCAATATTGCTGTGGGTGACATCATTACGCCTGATACGTTAAGATAATGACATTACACAGAGGGAACTAATGCAAAAATCTTATCGTTTATCCATCGCTCATATCAACGACACGCATTCTAATTTTGAACCTAGCTCAGTCCAATTTACGCTAACAGCCAATCAACAATCATATAAGTTGGAAGGACATTCTGGTGGTTATGCACGCTTAGGGTTTCAAATCGAGCAAGCAAGGCAGCAAGCGGCCTCTGAACAGTGTCCATTTTTGTTTTTACACGGTGGCGATAGCTTTCAAGGTACCTTGTACTTTCGCGAATTCCAGGGCGCGGCCAATGCTCATCTGCTAAATTTATTAAAACCTGATGCCATGGTATTGGGTAATCATGAAATCGATGCCGGTAACAGCCCGGTGCAAGCATTCTTAAACCGTATCGACTTTCCCGTTTTGGCTGGCAATATGGATTTAAGCCAAGAAGACAGACTCAAAGACGGCAGATTATACGGTCATCCAATGCTGTATGATTTTGATGACAGCAATGAAACCGCTAAAGTGTTAATTAAGCCTTTTCATGACACTAAAATAGCCATTATCGGCATTACGTTAGACCAAATGCGCCTAATTGCGAGGCCGGATCCCGACACTCATTTTGTCAATGCCATCGACACCACGCGTGCAACCATTGCTCGCTTAACTCGTCAAGGTATCAAGCATATTATTGTGTTGAGCCATTTAGGTTTAGATCAAGACCGCGAGCTAGCTGAACATGTCGACGGCATAAGCCTTATTATTGGCGGCCACTCTCATACGTTACAAGGCAGTATGAGTGACATAGGTTTAAGTGACATCCCTTATGCCGAAACCATCAATTCAACGCCCATTTTACATGCAGGCAAGTATGCGGAAACACTTGGCCTAGCGGAAATCGTATTTGATCAACAAGGTCGAGTCATTGAGCTTATTGGCAACAATTACTTTATGCTCGATGACAATATTGACGTGACTCAAACAGACGGAACAGCAGTTGACAGTGTTCTTAGCAAGCAATTAATCACCCAGTTATTGGCTCATCCGAGTATAAAAGACGCACAACATGACGAGCAAATACATCAAGTGATCCATACCCAATACCGTCCGTCACTTGATGCCTTAGAAAACCAGATATTGGCGCATATTCCCCGCGACTTTGTCCATACTCGCTTACCAAGCAAGCATTTACCTCACGGCAGCGAAATTGCGCCATGGGTGAGCCGCAGTATGTACAAAGCGGCTAAATTTATTGAACCCAATATTGATTTTGCACTGCATAATGCTGGCGGTGTGAGGCAATCATTAAACAAGGGGCAATTGTCGCTTGCTGATGTGGTTGGCCGAATTTTACCGTTCGAATTGCCATTAACCTTGTATCAAATTATGGGCAAGTACGTCATTGAGGCGCTTGAATCATCGATTAACAGTGCAACCAATAACGGCATAATGGGTACTGGCGCAGGAAGCTTCCCCTACCCTTATGGGCTTCGTTATTTTTACGATGGCAAACAAGCTAAAGGCCAACGTATTACGCAAGTCGAAATTTATAAGCAAGATGCCTGGCAATCACTTGAGGCGAACAAATTGTATATTGGTGTGTCCAGCGCTTATACCGCAGCAGGAAAAGAAGGATATGACGCCCTGTTGCATGCTCACTGGCAACAACCTATTGAGCATCAAACCTTACCCGAAGCCTTTATTGATTTTGTCAGTCAACATGGACATTTAATTGAAGGACAACTGTTTGCTAATGTTCACTATATTAGCCACCGCGAATAACCGCGGCACGCCTCCCTGAAATAGCGGTATAAAAACACTAAAAAATGTCCTACTTGAAAACAGACCGCGATAATTGGGGTTAGATCACAGACCCCAATCAGCTTAAATGCTTAAATGCTGAAGTAATCCCTTGCGGACCTCTTCTAAATCGTATGACAGGACATTAATATGAAAGCTAAATTGATCGCATTTGCTGCCGCTGCCACCCTAGCATTAGGAATTTCATCTGTTTGGGCACAAGGTGCATTACATCAGGGCGAAGTGCTCGACACCATGAATGGTGGTGGTTACACCTATGTTCAAATTAAAGAAGCAGACAAAACTTACTGGGCTGCGGGTCCACAAACCCAAGTCAGCAAAGGTGATACGGTAGAAATGTCAGAACAAATGTGGATGACAGACTTTGCCAGCTCAAGCCTAAACAGAACTTTCGATAAGATCATGTTTGTTGGCAATATCAGCAAAAAATAGTTCTTTTACGCGCTAAAAAACACCATAATTGACCAATCTTTCGGATTGGTCTTTTTTATGGAAAATACACACACATTGCCCTATAAAATTATTGATTTTTCTGCACAGTATGCCGCTCAAGTCAGCCAGTTATATCATGCCGCAGTGCAGCATATTAACCATCCTCGATATCCACAAGCTAAATTAAACGCCTGGTCATCAGCACCACGGTCAAGAAAATTTTGGCAATTGAGATACCAACGCAATCGCGCTTGGCTAGCCGTGAATGACCAGCAAGAAGTCGTGGGATTTATTAGTGTTGAAACTCACTTTAGCCAACAAGGTTATATAGACTGCTTATATGTTGCGCCAACAAGCCAACATCAAGGTATCGCTCGTGCACTGTATAAAACATTAGTGCTCTGGGCAATGCAACAACAGTATTCCCACTTGAGTGTCGACGCGTCATATTTGTCTAAAACATTGTTTGAAACAAATGGCTTTGCACTTAAACAAGTCAGTTATCAGCAAAAACGCGGCCAAACGTTTACCGGCTTTTACATGAAAAAACGATTAATAGACTAGATACATTAATAGACTAGATACTCGGGCGGACTTCGTCCTGCTAGGGTCGCTTCGCTGCTATGATTTTATAGCATCTAACCGCGCAGCGTTCTAGTTGCTAGGGTTTTTCGTTAATTCGCTTGTCAGCGCTTTAACAGGGGTTGCAACATTTCTTCTAAGCCATTGAGTTTCACTTCATACATTAGCGCTAATTGCTCACCAAGCTTGCCCGCAGGAAAACCTTTGGAATGAAACCACACTAAATAAGGCTCAGGCAGCTGCAACAACTTTCGCCCAGCATATTTACCAAAAGGCATGGTTTGGTTTATCGCTTCGAGTAATTGTTGCTCATTCATGATTCGGGTTCCAAAAATAGCTAACATATGCATAAATTATATCACGCCGTTTTTAAAAATAAGTGGAATTTTACCTCGCACCCACTTATATCGATTTGAAATAAACAAAGTTATTAAGTGACGTAAAATGCATATAGTGCTTAACGACAGGCAAATTTAACCACCTGTAAAAGCTGACAAGTAAAGACTCAATACGCACATTATCAGCCTAAGTGTTTATACCATTTAACTTTTCAGTAACATTGACGCACATAACCAATTAACGTCAACTTTTTGCCATACTCCCTCTTTTTGTCAAAAAAACATCTTGATGACTTTTATGAAAAAACGTCAAAAATCAGCTAATTGACGAAATCATCCTGAGAACATAAAGTGAAGATAAGCATTAGATTTGGCCATAGTTTACTCTTACTCATTTAGGGTATGGCCCGATAAAGAGGACAGTGTCGATGATCATACTAGTCGGTGGAGAAAAAGGCGGTAGCGGTAAAAGTTGTCTGGCACAAAACATTGCCGTGTTTCTTACAACAGAGGCTCAAGCCAGTGTCATTATGGTGGACTGCGATCCACAACGCACGACATCGGACTGGATCCAGGCGCGAAACAATAACCCAGACTTAGCCACCATCAATTGTGTGCAGCTCTATGGAAAAATTCGTAATGACTTGCTCAGTTTAGAGCAACACTACGACTATGTGATTGTCGATTGTGGCGGCCAAGACAATCTTGCATTACGCGCATCCATGTCAGTTGCATCGCATGTGTTAATGCCATTACGACCAAAACGTCGCGATTTAAAAACCGTCAGCCACATGGATGACATCGTTTCAACTTGCTTAATGATAAACCCTAAAATGAAGGCCTCTTTTGTCATTACTCAGTGCCCTAGTTTGCCCAATCAAGCAGGTCGAATTATTGAAGCTAAAGATGTCTGCCGCACCTATAACATCAATGTGCTTGATGCGATTAATTACTGCCGTAACATTTATGATGACAGCGAAGAGTCAGGCTTGTCGGTATTTGAAATAGAACCCGATGGCAAAGCAACAGAAGAAATGCGCAGCATTGCATGTGAGCTATTGGGTATTACTGATGCAAAACAGCTTATTGAACAACACAACAATGTGTCTAACGAAACGACATTGAGAGGAAATTATGGGACTAGCCGATCTCAAGAAAAACGCTTCGTTATGTAAAACAGAGCGGCCCATTACAGTATCAATAGATGACTTTATTGCCGCTGCTGACTTATACGCGGCGGGCAAACCAACATCTCTCAATTCAGATAAAGGTCTGCGCAATAACCTGCAGGTTGAACCGACAAATGTGGTTGATTTTTTACAACGAAAATACCCTAATCAACCACAAGCAATACCTAAAATGAACAGTAGCAAACCATTTAAACGCTGTACATACACGTTAAGCGAATCGGCAATAGATCAACTCACGCAACTTAGCCAACAAGGCAATATTGCTAAATCAAAGTTGATCAGACAATTAATCAGCCACTATTTTTCACTCACGCCCGAGCAACAAAAATGTATTGACGCTCACTTAGGTTAATCTTATTCGTTAATGAGTACTATCCCCACCCTTTGGCTGGCAGCAAATATCCGAACGATATTTGTTTGCCAGTTCTTTTATATTCATCATCGCTCTGTCGTTAGCACTCAACGCCTCACAAACGCTGATAAAAAGCCGTACGCAAATCCATAAGCTATGATCTCAATCACGACTTAAACAGCGTCCTAAACAACAGCCTAAACAGCTGTATTAAATTGGCAAACTTGAATTTAACGCTAACCTCCCCCATACATAGACTATGTAGATTTATTTTTAGGTTAACTTTATGGTTGCGATTGTCTTTGTCGTGTTTATAGCAATATTTGCAATCGCCTGGATTGGCAGTAGTCGTTGGCGTAAACAACGTCAACGTCAGCAAATTACAGCTCAGCCATTCCCGAATGCATGGCGCGCAATACTTAAAGCTCGCTTTCCATACTTTAAAGCCATGCCAACAGATTTACAGTTACAACTCAAAAAGCACATTCAAGTGTTTATCGCTGAAAAACAATTTGTCGGTTGCAGTGGCTTTATCATCAATGACGAAGTTAAGGTCACCATTGCCGCCCAAGCCTGTTTATTACTGCTCAATCGTCAAACAGATTACTACCCCAAATTAAAACAGATTTTGGTGTACCCAGCGGCCTTTATTGTAGAACAAAACCGCACAGACATTGCAGGAGTTCAGTCAACTCAACGTAATGTATTGTTAGGAGAATCCTGGGAGTATGGCAAGGTCGTATTATCGTGGAACAGCACTGTTGAAGGCGCAGCAGATCCGTTTGATGGTAGTAATGTGGTTATTCACGAGTTTGCACATCAACTCGACCAGGAAGATGGCACTGCCAATGGGGCGCCACCATTAACTGACATTACCGCTTACCGTTCTTGGTCACAAACGCTAGGCGAAGAATTTAAACAACTTCAGCATTGCGCAGTGCATCAGAAACCGTCATTATTTAACTATTATGGCGCAACCAATCCAGCAGAGTTTTTTGCGGTTATTAGCGAAACCTTTTTTGAACGTCCTGCGGAGTTTTACCAACAACACCAAAAACTATATAAAGAACTCAGTCAGTTTTATCACTTAGATCCAATCCATTGGCATTAACACAAACCCACAATAAATCACAGCGAGAATGGCATTAACAACGTAAGGAATATTATGCAATCAATTATTCACCGACTTGGCTTTATCGCCATGTTAGTTACCACAGCTGCAGCTTTCGACTTACACGCAACAGAAGCGAATGACTTAACAACGGATCATACTCAAACAGAACCTAAAAATGCGGCAGTGAGTCAGCAAGTGAGCTCTGAAAGCCAAGCCGTTATAAAAGATCTCAACAATGTACCAGATATTGAAGATAGCCAAGGCTTGTCAGAAGAAGACCGTCAAGAAGTTAGCGCGCTGTTAAACAAACTGCATGAAAGTGCAGCGGTAGCCGATTGGAGTAGTTATTTCAGCTTGTATCACCCACAAGCGGTATTTATTGGTACTGATGATTCAGAGCGTTGGAATATGGTCGAATTTGAACGCTATGCAAAGCCTACAAAAGGTTGGCACTATGAACTTCAATCTCGTCATTTACTCCAAATAGACGATACGATTTTATTTGACGAGCAACTGTTTAGCCCAGCTTATGGCGTAAGCCGAGGTACTGGCGCTTTAGTCCACACGGAACAAGGCTGGAAAATCGCCCAATACCATTTAAGTTTTCCTATTCCTAATGAGAAAGCTAAACGTATCACCAGCTTGATTATGCAGTAATGATCTAAAATATTGAATCGAAAAAAAAGAGATGGCCATTGGTCATCTCTTTTTTTATATATACCCAATCAACTTGAAGATACGAGTTTCACAGCTTCAGGTTGATTGGGTATAAAGCTAACCACATTAACTCATCGACACAGCAAAACAGACATTAGCTAACTGGCAAAAATGGGTAAAGCTGTCATTGTCTTGTGGCTCAAAATGGCGAGCGGTGCCATGCCTGTCAGCATAAAATAAACCAAGCACTTTATTACCAATGGCTAACGGTGCAATCAAAAAACCAAACGAGGATAATTTTTCTACAAGCGCATCATCAACTTGCACTTTGCAATCTTGCGAAGAAGGCGCGTTAATCCAAATACTGCGTTTTTGTTCAATACATTGACTAAACACAGATTGAGGATCATTGAGTTCAATCACAAAAGCTTGTTTAAGCATCTCAGCATCGTCCCCCATCATTACCCGAGGTTGCAGTAATTTACGGCTTGGCGATAACAACAACACCCCACATCGATCGACTCCCACTCCCGTTAAAATGCCTTCCAGTGCTGTTTGCATAATTTGATTAAAATCAGTTTTCACCACAGCATACTGAGTCAACTGTCGTAACTTGCTGAGTTGATATCCTTGATCCGTTTGACGAACAATGACTTCTTCGACAGGTGTTTCGATACAATCAACTATGCGGCTCGGTTCAGGTAAATATGACACAATCGCTTTCGCACCATATTCAACCGCCAGTTTGTGGGTCATTTCATTACAATGAATTATCCGTTTAGTGATTTCTTCGACACTCACATCTAGCATTTCGGCGGCTTGAGTTAATCTTTTTTGTAATTCTTTGGGATCAGAATAAGCTTGTGATAATACTTCCGAAAGTTTGTCTGCCAAAAATATGCAACGTATTTCAGGCATACGTTCGTCAGGTTGGGCCAAGGATTTCAACAAAACCTCTCCTAATCCCCAACTTCGGGCTATCCCTTGAGTAAGCTGGATAAAGGACGTGCCTAACTCAGCCCTAATTGCTGCGTTTTGATCTACTTTGTTATCAATATGGGCTAACTTAAGGTCAAGATTCTCAGTAATATCGCCCCCCATACTCCAAAAAGCGCTCTCGCCAATGCGGTATAACAACGAGGCAATAAACACTTCTTCGCGTAAAGATTCACCGCGATCGCTCATCATCATCCGCGCCAACATCGCAGCTTGAAATGACTGGGCCATCAACTTTAACAAACGCTGGTATACGCCTTCAGACAGGTGCTTATTTTCTAAAAGACTAGTGAGAAGTTTTGCGGTAATACAAATATTGCGGATAGTATCAAAACCCAACACAACGGCTGCACGACTAACCGTAGAAACCTGATTAATGCCTTTATTATAAATAGCACTGTTAGCCACCCGTAAAATACGTGAGGTTAAGGCGTTATCATGCATTACACTGCGACCGAGCAACGCCAATGAAGACACATCATCTTTGGCGAGTTTCTCTAAGTCACGCACCGTTGAGCATAACGCGGGCATTTCTTGATCACTGATACGTTTAGTCCAGTAATCGGCCCCTTTTGACTGAGTTGTGGGTTTCAATAATTAACCTAAAATAATTAACCTAAAATAATTAACCTAAAATAATTAACCTAAAAATAACAATTGTAAATTTTAGTATACTCAATTTTGTTCAACTATCGTGTACTGTTTATGCTTTATTGTACTCATCTCTAAAAAAATCACGTAATTGAACATTGAAAGTTTATTTTATATACACTTTAATAAAATGAGCGCAAAAAAAACGGCTCATCAGAGCCGCAATCACAAATTCGTGGTTGGGAAAGCTTACGGGTAGGAAGTACCCAAACAATTAAAATCAACAACTAAGCAATTGCTTATGATCTAACAGATTGGATAAAAATCCCGTGCGACCTGTAGGTGAGCCGCACGGGGTTACAATAGCCACAAAGTGGCTAAACTTGTAAAACGGTTGAGCTAACGATTAACACTGTTGTTCTTCAGTAGAAACCGTTAATGCGGTGACTGATGACGTCCTCCACGGAATGCAGGTAGTAACCTGGCCAAAGTAACCGGTGCCCACTTCTTGCAGATGCGATACGAATGCATTTGTGGTTGACGAGTTAATTGTGTCGTCATAGTGGCGCTCCTTCCTGACTCAATAAATAGGCAAAGTGAATATCTTCGACCTTGCGCTATGCGCTCTTTACTAATAAATGGGTCAATAAGCCGTCTTTACGCAGTTAACAGTTCGTAACCAGGTAAAGTTAAAAAGTCGACTAGCTCATCTGAGGTAGTAATTTGTTCAAATAACGCAGCCGCTTGTGTAAATTGACCGGCATTAAATCGTTCACTGCCGAGCTCTTTTTTCACGTTAGCTGTTTCTTGTTTCAACATGTCTTTAAATAAATCTTTAGTGACCAACTTACCGTTTGATAATGTTTTATGGTGCTTTATCCATTGCCAGATAGACGTTCTTGATATCTCAGCCGTTGCGGCATCTTCCATCAGGCCATAAATCGGTACACATCCATTACCTTGGATCCACGCTTCGATATACTGAAGTGCTATACGAATGTTTAAACGCATGCCTTCTTCAGTGCGTTCACCTGCGCAGGTTTCTAACAACTCACTGGCTAAAATTGGCGCGTCTACGTCGCGGGTAATGTGCAATTGATTGGTTTTGTCGCCGCCGATGTAATCGTTAAAAATCTGCATTGCGGTATCGGCTAAACCCGGGTGTGCAACCCACGTTCCGTCATGACCATTGCGCGCTTCTAATTCTTTGTCACCACGTACTTTTTGCAATACTTTGGCATTGGTTTCTTCATCTTTAGCAGGAATAAAGGCCGCCATGCCTCCCATGGCTAATGCACCACGCTTATGGCAGGTTTTGATCAGTAAGCGGGAATATGCACTTAAAAACTTAGTGTCCATGGTCACGGCTTGACGATCTGGCAATACTCGGTCTGGATAATTTTTTAATGTTTTGATGTAGCTAAAAATGTAGTCCCAGCGACCGCAATTAAGCGCCACGATGTTTGAGCGAAGCTCATATAGAATCTCTTCCATCTCAAATACGGCAGGTAGCGTTTCAATTAAACAGGTACATTTAATCGTGCCTGGCTTTAAGCAAAAACGTTCTTCTACGAAGGCAAAGACCTTTGCCCACCAACGCGCTTCAACATGGCTTTCTAACTTAGGAATATAAAAGTACGGTCCAGAGTTTTTAGCTAATAATTGGCGATAGTTGTGATAAAAATACATCGCAAAATCAACAAGCCCGCCAGGGATAGGGCTGCCTTTATAAAGCACATGTTTTTCAATTAAATGCAGGCCACGAACACGGGCTATTAACACGGCTGGATCGGGGTGAAGTGAATACTGCTTACCCGTTTCTGGCGCTGTAAACGAAATATCGCCATTAACCGCATCACGAAGGTTAATTTGTCCTTCAACTACTTTTTGCCAGCTCGGTGCTAATGAATCTTCAAAATCTGCCATAAACACTTTTGCGTTAGCATTTAAGGCATTAATAATCATTTTGCGATCGACTGGACCGGTGATTTCCACACGACGGTCAGTTAAATCTTCAGGCATGCCACGGATAGTCCAATTGCCATCACGAATAGCACGGGTCTCAAGTAAAAAGTCAGGCAGTTCGCCATTATCAATGCGCGCTTGCTTTTGCTTACGCTTCATTAATAACTCTGGCACTTCAGCAGCAAATGTTGCACACAACGAGTTTAAAAAAGCCACAGCACCTGAGTTGAAAACATCTTGCTGACCTTCTATTACAGGGCCTACAAAGGTAATGTCGGTGGCTGCCGAGTCATCTGTTGATGTGGTCTTATTATATTGAGCTACCAACTGTTCTGCCGTCATATATGGCCCCCTAAGTGCTGCATCGTTTTGTTTGTGATGACTCATCAGTAACAACATCTGTGTTTGCATTTAATCGCAACATGTTGTCTGTTACCCCAATTGAGCCAAGGTCCAACGGTGCTGATTAATGTTCAAACTCAATCTCAGTTATTACTTTTTTACTTAATCATTTATCGCGACAAACAAAACGTTCAAATGTCTGCTTCGAACTAAAAATTAACCAAAAACATTTGTAATTGCAACAGTTTGAATTTAACCAAAGCCTTTATCTCCTCTCGAAAATATCGCTAAAAAACCGCTAAAATCAACATAAAAATAAAATGCAAGCATTTGATAAATAAGGATTTAAATATTTAGAGTTAATAATCTAAATCATATTTTATTAATTCATCTTACCAATTTACCAAGAAATACATTTGGTAAAAATCAATGTAATAAAGCTACTACCTGTAAACATTTAATTACTAAACTTCAGTCTAAATAAGAAAGTAGAACAATTTGATTACGTTTTGAGCTTACCTATAGGTAAGGATTAATTTTTCATACTAAACATAATCTTAACAATTAAGCATACAAACCATAATTTAAACGATCGTTTTAATATTACGTTTACGTAAACGAGACCAGCGAAAGATTGAGATCAACTAAAAAGATGAGTTACGTCACCCGATCAACAAGAATTGATAGATTGGTTTCTTGCAAAATAAATGCATTTATTTTCAAAAAAGTGATAAAAACGTCATTAATGGTGCATTTAAGATGATAATTTGCTTAGAAATGGTGCAGGTGATTGAGCTGACGAAAGGTAAATTCGACAAGATGAATTTGATCATGGGTTTGGATAAACGCCAAATGACTCTCTTAACGCAACGCTTATATCGCAATATTGATTGATATAGCAATATACAGGGTATTTATCTGCTTTTCTGTCGACGATGTTGCATGCGAATACGCTTTCTTTGTCGATAATAAATCAACGTCATTGATGCATAATTCGAATGCATAATTCGGATGAATAATACTGCACAAGGGAACAGCACATGCACCAAATGAGACGTTTAACGACGCTTAGTGATTAGCTCAAAGGATTAGCTCAAAGGATTAGCTCAAAAGATTGGCTATAGCAGATTTGCACGACAGAAATAACATGATGAAGAATAAGCATAATAAATAAGATGATAAGTTGATATTAAGAGCTAGCCCTAAGCTCACCGAATTTGCGAAAGAGATGTCACCGCAGTAACGAATTGATGCTTAAGCATAAGGATAGATCAAGCGGGATTAATTTGAAAATAAACGAGTCGGCTTTGCCATTGATTCGTTGTAGCAAACAACACAGTTACGGCCATTATGTTTTGCGCTATAAAGGGCGACATCTGCACGTTGAATGAGTGGATCAAGGCTTAGGTCGTCTTTAGTCGCTGTGCTAACGCCACTACTCACTGTGATGGTGAAGTCGTGTCCTGAGTAACGGGTATTAATGCCTAATAATTCAATA
This sequence comes from Shewanella sp. MF05913, assembly GCF_059758095.1. Classification (NCBI taxonomy): domain Bacteria; kingdom Pseudomonadati; phylum Pseudomonadota; class Gammaproteobacteria; order Alteromonadales; family Shewanellaceae; genus Shewanella; species Shewanella sp. MF05913. The sequence goes on along the minus strand of NZ_JCAYNT010000024.1, from coordinate 6,397 downwards.
CGCACACGTTCTGCAAACTCTGCTGCTGCGGCTTGATCTTGCTTGGGCATAAAAATAGCAAACTCCTCTCCCCCCATTCGAGTAAAGATATCATTTGGCCGTATCATCGCTTCAATCACAGAGGTGACTTTTTTGAGGGTCCAATCTCCTGTTGCATGACCAAATTGATCATTGATGTTTTTAAATAAATCTAAATCCATCAGCAATACAGAAAACGGTTCGTTAATCGTTTGCGCCTCGACAAACTCGTTTTCAGCTAATTCCTGGCCAGTTCGGCGGTTGTAAATCCCGGTTAGCCCATCACGCTGAGCTTGCTTCATAAATTGATTACGTTGCAGCCATGCTGAGATCAGCAGCAATAGCAACCCTACAGAAACACCCACCAATAAGGTCGAAAACATAATTGATGAACTTTTATCTTTCATGAATAAATCTTTCTGCTGTACCAGTAATTCATGATCTTGCATCAAACTATTGTTTTCGCGATTTTTCTCAACACTGTCAAAACGCGCCATTTGATAGGCGTTTTCCTTTACTTTTTGTTCGTTTAATATCTGCAGGCTCAATGCATTTGCCACCACTTGATATTGATAAGCTTTATCAAATTGACCTTGCTTACCTGCCACTAATGACAGCGCTTCATTCACGCGCTTTTTCACTAACCAATTATTTGGCGCTATAGGCAGCTGATTGACTTTGTCGGCAAAGAATTTGGCTTGCTGAAAACGGCCTAAATAAAAATAAGTCATGCCTAGATATGAATGAATTTCATTAATTTCGACTTCAAACTTAAACTTTTGATAACCTTCTAGTGAGGTTAATAATAACGATTCAGCCTGGAGATAATCTTCTTTTTCATAAGCCACTATGCCTCGGCCTTTAACCGACATAACGGCAATAAGCGGAAAACCTTGTTCGGCACAATATTGCTCTGTATCGCTAAAAAGGCTCGATGCTTGTTCAAGCTGCTTTAAACGCAAATGGGCCACTGAATAATACAACATCGAATAACATTGATTTTTAGGGTTTTTGCCTTGATTCAGATCCAGCGCTAATCGCGAAATACGTAACATTTCGTCGTACGCTTCTAATTCTAAATAGACATTTAGTAGGCGATTGTAAGTAGCAATTTTAATGCTATTGTCTTGGTAGTTATGTATGCGGGCTAAATTAATCTCTAGTTGGGTAAACGCTTGCTTGTAATCTTTAAGCCCTATGCTGGCAGTGACTTTGTATAAGTAAATCCGCGTTAAAATATCGTCAGGCGGATTAAAAGATAGCGCTTTTTCTAATGCGATATCGGCGTCGTTATACTCTGCTAAATACAGGTGCTTAACGCTTATCAGCATATAGAGGCGACTTTTTTGACTACTCGACAACGTTGCTTCATGGCTTAATACCGAATTAAGTTTAACAATCGCACTTTGGGTGTCGGTATGCATAAAACTTTCAGCGGTATCAAGCTCTGTATCTATTTCGTCTGCATGAGTTATCACCGCGCTACTTAAAAGCAACACGGTAACAATCCATTTAATGCAAAAGCGAATCAGCAATGTGCCTACCTACTATGGTGTTGTGATTATCTGGAACATCTGCATCTCATCGTCTCCGGCTAATTGACGAATAAGGGCTTTATCTCCAGACATCACAGCAGCGATTTCTTCATCGGTAATGCCATTGGCTTTCATCACGCCTCGCGGATCTTGTTGATAAGCTTCTAACAATGCGGCATCGGTGCCTAATTGAGTAAAAAATTGACTTAAGTTCGACATATCATGTCCTTAATTATAAATTTATTATGTGACACTAAAATGTTTTTCATCCGAGATCGGTCTCAGTTATTGCTAATTTCGCAAGCATTTCATGGTTAAGCCTCAGTGGTTGGCTTGGTGGAATAAGCAACGTACTGATGGTCGTTAATTGAACACCCGCTAATTCACCCAACTTAATTCTTTCTATGCGAGGTGCTTGTACCGCTAAATTTGCCGCTTCATAGATAACCACGTCATGATCAAGCGAATACCACTGCGTTAAGTGTTCAACCAATATCTGCATTCTTGCTTTTGTTGTACCAAATTGCGTTAATGTATGTTCTCCAGCCAGCGCAATTTGCCACAACACAAGATGCGCACACGTATCGGGTACATGTTGATACAGCATAAATTGGGTGGCTTCATAACTTTGATGACCACTACTGCCAGGATCTATCCCAAGGTCTGCCCATAAACAAGCTTCTGCTGAAACACCCGCGAGCATTTTTGCACTAAAACCTAGCTTTTTTGTTTGTGCAATGGCCATATGGGACACACAGGAAAACACCCCAGGATGCCCATACAAAGCGCATACCACTATTTTATTGGCGCGTACTTCAACTAACATAGCATCAACCATTTGCTGATAACTATCACGTCGATTTTTAATTTCACCCGCTTGCGCGTAATAAAGTTGTAACGAACGAACATCATCATTAAGTGTCGCCAACCACCTGTCGGTAAAACCATCTGGTACCAACGAAAACACCACATCAGCAAGCTGAATGTAACTGACGCTTAGTCGGCCTATTTGTCCTGCAAGTTGTATCCCTGTGCCGACACAAATTAATTGACCGCTTTTTACCGATTCGCTTGATGTGTCTGGTGGCTCTATTATCATTGTGCCATCTTATTTAATTGATGAATAACACTATTTTAACGCTACTAGCATTAATGCCAGCAATAGGGCCTGTTGATCTTTCAAGGTTGTTTTTGCAGCGAATTGCTGGCCATTTTTACAAGGCAGAGACTTTGAGGTGTAGTTATTCTACATAAGAAGTCGATAACGCCGCAAAAATGGCCAACAAACGCTGCCCGAAGGGTTCGGCTAAAAACGTTTTACTCTTTGTTGAATGACTCTTTGTAAATAAAGAGTTGCTTAGATGTCTAGGCATCAATCCATTCGCCTCGATTAAAACGTTTTTAACTCGAACAAAATTCAACCAGTAAAGATCAAAAGGCCCTAGCACTACTGTTTAAATTAAACACTTTAATGACTATTTACCAACATTACTACAACACGATGGTGTAAATATCGTCAGTATAACGACAACACCCAGTTAGAGACGGTGTGATATGTTGCGAGCGCGCCATATTTCTGTGATGGTCAAGTATTCCTCGACAAGATTGAAATAGCATCATTTAAAAATTAAGATTGAAACTCAACTGGTGTTGGGCTAATACCATTTCGCATTAAGTAAGTGATCACTCAGAATGCGTCCAGCGGTTTTTGATTAAAGCGTCGCTATGATGTAATGATTGTTCCCATTCAAATAGCGAAAACACAGAGCGAAAGCGGCTAAGGTATTCCTTTCAGGAGAGTGTTAATCGCAATATTGTTTTAAATGAGCTTTTCTGGTCATTTAATTGACAAAAAAAGGAACTTACGCCCAGATATTCACTCAAAGCCACAACATCTTCTAATCGGCCCTTGTCAGCATAGGGACAGCTTGGGTATGATGACCGACAGAATTTAGGAAGTAGCGCAGACAATGATAAACAAAAAACAAAGTCTTACCCTTGTAAGCGCAGTAGCGCTTTCACTATCTATGAGCGGATGCAGCGTTTTCGATTGGCTAATTTATAAGCCTGATATTCCGCAAGGTAACTACATGGAAACGCAACAAGTTGAAAAACTGCGCGTGGATATGTCCAAAGAACAAACTGAATATATTTTAGGGCGTCCTGTTTTACGCGACAGTTTTTCTGACGACACTTGGTACTATGTGTACCACTTTAAAAGTGGCCGTAATGCAAAAATCACTCATAAAGAACTCATCGTTCATTTTACCGGTGATAAAATCTCTAGCGTAACAGGCGATTACGATTTAAGTAACGAGTTCAGTACTCCACTTGAGTTGAGCACTTTACCGTCGGTAAACGAGGCTGATTTACAGCCGTTATTGCCTGAAGTGCGTCCAGACGCAAAACCTCTCGTTGAAGAAAAACGTCCTACGTTGACCAATCAACCAGAAAAAACCAACGAGCCAGATTAATTCTTAATCCGCGCCGACAAAAAAGCAGAATCAACTGATTCTGCTTTTTATATCTGCAATAAAATCGAAAGTGAACGTACTTCGATTAACTGACCTTAGCACCGGTAATTTTATTAATCCGGCCTTCATCTTTCGCTTTCTCGGCACGTTTACGACGCACGTCTTTAGGATCGGCAATCAAAGCGCGGTATATTTCAACACGTTGCCCAGGCACGAGCACTTCATCGTGTTTTGCCGCTCGGCTGAAGGTCCCCAGCTTAACGTCATCAAGGTTTATTTCAGGAAAAAACTTCACAATATTACTTTGAACCACCGCTTCAATGAACGTTGTGCCCGCGGTAACCATTGTTGTGATGATTTTTTGCTGCTTTGGTAAGGCATAAATGACATCCACGGCAAATTGTTCTGTTTCACTAGTCACGATAAATTACCTTTGCTCTTTCGGTAAATGCCATCACCATCGACGACATTAACTCTTTAAAAACTTTACCAAATGCCATATCAACTAACCTATTTGAAAATTCAAAGTCTAAGTCAAACTCAACTTTACAGGCTTCGTCAGTTAATTCAGTAAACTGCCATAATCCATGCATATACTTAAAAGGACCGTTTTCAAGCTCAAGAGAAATCGTTTTTGCCTCTACAATCTGGTTGCGCGTCGTAAAGGTTTTACTGATCCCAGCCTTACTCACATCAACAGATGCCACCATGGTTTTACCGTCAAACTCTAGCACCTTCCCCCCTACACAGCCGGGTAAAAAAGCATGGTACGACTCAACATCATTGACTAAATCATACATTTCTTTAGCACTAAACCTAACCAGCATACTTTTGGCAATCTTGGGCATCTGACATCACTATAGTAAAAACAATGTGTGGATTTTATCACGTTACACAAAAAAGGCATCCGCCTTGATGTTAAATCGCGTGGGAAATAACACAATCGTTAAGAAACTGGGTATAATCGTTGATATATCAAAAATCTCCCCCATATCTTTTATATCAATGGTGTTAATTTAAAACATTAATATAATAGCGTTTATTAAATGGGCTAACTGCTGACTGTCAGCTCGCTCTGTTAAAGAGTGATAGCGACATTCACTACGGTAAATACAATGGTAAAGAAAAAAACAGCAAATGCCTCAGCAAGCATCGCACGCAACAAGCGCGCGACCTTTGAATACCGCATCGAAGACAAAGTCGAAGCGGGATTGCAGCTGATGGGCTGGGAAGTTAAGTCTATCCGTATGGGTAAAGTTAACTTATCAGACTGTTACGTATACATTAAAGAAGGCGAAGCCTTTATGCATGGTTGTACAATTCAACCACTGAATACGGCATCTACCCACGTAATATGTGACCCAATCAGAACCAAAAAACTGCTACTAAAGCGCAGTGAAATTGACAAACTTGCCGGTTTAATTGAACGTCAAGGCTACACCTTAGTGCCATTATCAATGTACTGGCGCAAAGGCGCTTGGGTAAAAGTTGAGATTGGCTTAGGTAAGGGTAAAAAAGATCACGACAAACGTGAAGACACGAAAGAACGCGAATGGAAAATTGAAAAAGCACGCGTAATGAAAAAAGACAAAGAAAACGCTTAATCTCGTCAGTAGGCTGCACAAACAATTAAAACAGATAAGTTGTTATTGAACATAGGCCTATAACGAACAGATAGTGAACAAACGATTATATTTTGTTAATGGACACTAGGTATTCGTCCAACAACACGTTATGATTAACTCAATTGGGGGCGATTCTGGATTCGACAGGATTCACGAAACCCAAGGAGCATGTCGAGGGGCGGTTGGCCTCGTAAAAAGCCGCACCGTTATAGTTGCAAACGACTCTAACTACTCTCTAGCAGCTTAGGCTAGCTAGCCATCACCCACACGTTTCGCACGTGGACAGTGGATTCTGATGGTCATATTACAGTGTGCTAGCGAGGGAACTCCGTCCGGGGGTGAACCGCGAAACAGTACCGGACTCACCAAGTAGCATCCTGTCTTTCGGAGACTGCTTGGTTAAATAAAAGAGAGACTAAACATGTAGTGCCGAGGATGTAGGCTTTCTGGACGCGGGTTCAAGTCCCGCCGCCTCCACCAATTTATAGAAGGGCTTAGCAGCAATGCTAAGCCCTTTTTGTTTGTCTAATGGCGACAAAGTGGCGACAGCCACAAAATGTTCAAACTTCGTTTGAAATAGGATCGCAAGGTTCCCCCCTGCACGGGCCAAAAGGGGATTGATGTGGTCAAGTAAATCTGTACACAAACAAGAGTTGTGCTTTAAGCAGCATTTTCAGCTGCTGTTGGGGTCATATAATTATTATAACTATGCCCACGTTTTGTATTGTAGTGCTTCAATATATAC
>NZ_JCAYNT010000023.1:0-77014 GCF_059758095.1 Shewanella sp. MF05913 | reverse complement strand
AGGTTAGCAGCATCTATTTTAAATTCTGTTGAGTAAGTGGGTTGAGATTTCATTACTTTATACACCGTATTATATTAAGGAGGAGTTTACCTCATATCGGTGTACAGATTCATTAAGCCACAATAGTGGCCGCAGGCCATAAGTACAAAAAGTACAAAGCAAAAAAACACCTGGATCCCGGCTTAAAAGCATTGCCGGGACGACGAGAAGGGGTTAACAAGCTTTTAAATTCTTAACAGCTTACCCAGAAGTGGGTTCATATGTGGCGGCGGGACTTGAACTGGCGTCCATAAAAAATCCCCGTTGATATTACTATCAGCGGGGATTTTTATACATCAGGCTTTAGCTCACTCGTGGGTAACCTAAAGCGGCTGGCTCAATCAATTAGTTTTGTTTTTTTACAAACTGCGATTTCAGCATCATTTGGCCGTTACCGTCGACTTTACAATCGATGTCGTGGTCGCCTGTTGAAAAGCGGTTGATCACGGCTTTGGTGCCGACTTTAAGCACAAGTGATGAACCTTTTACTTTAAGATCTTTGATTAAGGTGACTTTGTCACCTTCTGCCAATAGGTTACCCACGGCGTCTTTTAAAATGATTGCGTCTGGATCAACCACTTCTTCATTTGGGTTCCACTCATTGGCGCATTCTGGGCAAATTAATAATGTACCGTCTGAATAAGCGTAAGGAGATTCACACTTTGGGCATGGCGGGATGACATCACTCATATACTTCACTCTCTATTTTTAGCTTAAGTCGAACCAGATAAAGGCGCTAAGGCACTGTTCGAAAAGCATTATCGATTGGCATGAGATAGCGTAATCACCACCTCATCTTAAATTGTAATAACATTATAATGCTATTATCACAATTTAACTAGCCTAAGCGGTTAAGCCCAGTTCACACTCCACCATAAAAAGCGATAAATTAGCTTTTAACTTGAGGGTTCGGTCGGCTTTGATTGTCACCAAAACTGACGTCATGCTTTTCGAGGTATTCACGAATAAGCTGGCGGGTAACTTGTGATGGAGTGAGATCTTGTGCCGCACACAATTGCTCAAATGCCTGCTTTTTTAGCGGGTCCATTAATACAGTAAAACGGGCAGTTTTGTTTTCCACTGGTGATGACCTTTAATTGCAACATGATAATTTGATTATAATGCAGTGATAGATTAAAGACCATATTTCACAGTGGATATTCAATTTTACTAAATAATGGCGCTCAGCAATGCCGCTTAGTAATACAAGTTACATTACTAAGCACCATCATAGTGGCAACTTAAGCCATGCTGGCTAACTGTTGTTTAAGGTCATTAAAACTCGGTCTGGCGCTTAAGTTAGGCTGCAAACAATCTTGCACCAATTGATGTAGAACTTGCGCCTTGGGGCTATGAGGATGTTCAACCAGATTTAGCATGTCTTCAATCAGGTTACCAAATGCCCTGACCTCTATAGCTTGCATTAACTGCTGGTACTCGGGGGTAAATTTATTGAGGTTAGACGCTGCACCAAAATCGCCAAATAACACATTATCTTGAGGGTTTATCATGATGTTGTGCGCATAAATATCGCCATGGCTAATGCCATTTTGATGTAAGTGAGCCAAGGTATCTGCCATTTGAGAACCTATCTTAACAATCCGTTGCCAGGTAAAACGGGTGTGGTCTTCAAAGGTATCTCGGCTACAGGTTTGTAAGGATGGCGGTAAACCTAAATTTGCGTAGCTTGGCGGAATAAGCTGCATCACTAAGCCTAATTGATCAGCCTGGTTAATCTGTGCCAATACATTGATTAAATTAGGGTGATCGCCAGCAGTTAAGCAACAATCTAGTTCATCTGCAGGGTAACCATCGCTGGTTATCATGCCCTTAAACAGCTTTATTGCGACATCATCTTGGGCAATAGCGGCTAAAGACGTCGGTAACGCCTTAGGTTCGGTATGTAATCTAGCTTGATAGATTAACCCAGATGCTCCCTGCCCTAATAATTTACCTAAGCTAGATTGGCCTAACTCAATAGTGGGCACACGCGTGTTATCACAATGTTCAACATGGCTAAAACGATTACCAGAAAATGCTAGCCACGCCAGCCTAGGTAAACTAAATAACCAATCAGGTAACTCGGTAAGCTGGTTAGCAGACAAACGGATTAACGCTAACTGATGGCAATTTACCATGCTGCTCGGAAGCGAAGTTAAGCGATTGCCCGCTAATGCCAGTTTCTCAAGACGGTGACATTGACCCAAACTGTCTGGCAGTTGCTCAATCTGATTGTCGGTTAAAATTAACCAGCGGGTTTGTTTGGGGATTGATGCTTCTGAAACCGTTCGAATTTGGTTGGCTTTAAAGCCAATCATTTCTAAATTGGGGCATTGGCCAAGCACATCGGGTAAATGTTCGAAGAGATTATTCGACAAAAACAGGATTTTTAACTGATGTAAATCGGCAAAATTATCAGGTAATGATGACAATTGGTTGTCAGTTAAATCGAGCACTTCAAGCGAGTCTGCTAATTCAAATAGTTTGCCGGGAAATGTTGTTAACCCTTGTGCTATTTTAACTTGCTTAGCACCCAATAGCAGGCCATCGTTTAGTTGTTGTAATGTTTGCATGACGTGACTCTTTACCAAAATTGTCGACATAGTAATAGACAGTGCCAGCAGAGACAAATTTAAGGCAAAAAAAAGACCACAGCAAAGGCTGTGGTCAAGACGGATGCTAAAATACACAAATTGGGGTTGATTATTTAGCACCACTCATTGGCATTAGCATGACAACAAGTGGGTTCCTACAAAAATACGCTTATATAATCCGTAAGGATTAGCCACGCAAACAACAAAAACTTAAATCAATTCAGCTAACATGGTGTCTGCATAAGGCACAAGTTCGACGCAATCACGCACTTTTGCGACGTAATCTGGGTTAGCAATAAACGGGCGACCAATAGCTAACAAATCAAACTTATTCGCTTCAATTGCAACACTACCGGTTTCGGCTGTGTAGCTACCAACACCGACTAACGTACCGCGATATACACTGCGTAAGTAGGTTGAAATGCGGCCACCTAAGTAATCAAACTCCATTGAGTCGTCAAAAATACCGCCGTGTAAAAATGCTAAGTTACGCTTGGCCAACTCAGGTAATAAGTAGTCAAACACATCACGGTCACGTGGATCGCTGGCCATATTAAAATAGGCACCAGGCGATACACGCAGCGCAGTGCGGTCTGCACCAATGCGAGCGATAACAGCATCAACGACTTCTAAGGCAAAGCGTGACATGTTTTCAGGTGTTTGACCGTATTCATCTTCGCGGCGGTTATTGTCGTGATGTAAAAACTGGTCAATTAAATAACCATTTGCGCCATGAATTTCTACACCGTCAAAACCGGCATCAATCGCATTAGCTGCTGCTTGAGCATAATCGATGACGAGTTGTTTGATATCTTCTAACGTTGCTGCTTTTGGGGTTTGGTACACCAATTCGCGCATTCTTGGCACTGTGCCTTCAACTGCTTGAGCTGAAGCAGACAATACGTCTCCACCACCAAAAAAGTGTGGATGAGCAACACGACCGGTATGCCATAACTGAGCAAATATTTTGCCACCATTTTTATGCACTGCATCGGTCACGACACGCCACCCCTCTATTTGAGCTGGCGTAAATAAACCTGGAGTATTTGGATAACCTTGGCCATCGGCGCGAATAATCGTCGCTTCGCTGATGATCAATCCCGCCTCTGCACGGCGCGCATAATAATCAGCAATCTGCTGTGTCGGCACTAAGTCATCATCCGCCATACAACGCGTTAATGGTGCCATTAAAATCTTGTTTGATAATGTTAGGGTTTCATTGAGTTTGTAAGGTGTAAATAAACTGGCCGTCATGTGACGATCTCCTTTCTTGAATATGTATTCAAGAATATTCTTAATTGAACATACATTCAAGTATTTTTTGAATAGTCGATCAAATTTAGTTAGACTCAAGACATATGAGTTATCACGCTTTGTTATTGACCAAAAGTGGCCGAACATGAGACATGCTGAATTTGATAAAGAAAAAGTGTTACGCGCTGCGATGTGTACCTTTATGGTGAATGGATACGCGAAAACAAGCATGCAGGATCTCACCAAAGCGACAGGATTACATCCTGGGTCAATTTATTGTGCCTTTGATAATAAAAAAGGCTTATTTATTGCCGCTATTGAGCAATATCAACAAGACCGCAACGAACAGTTTCAGCAGCTGTTTGTTAATGAGCGTTCAGCCTTAGACAACCTCGGCGATTACCTAGCATTAATTGTGAAAGAGGGCTTAAGTTGCGATGCGACCCAATCGTGCTTATTAACCAAGTCGTTAAGCGAAATGGGTGAGCAAGATGAACAGATTAAACAAATAACCTGTAATTTTTTACAATCTTGGCATCAATCTTTAGCACATATTTTTGATACAGCTAAACAGCAGCAACTGATTTCGCAGCACAGCGACAGTGAGTTTTTAGCGCAATATTTGGTGATGGGGATTTACGGTTTACGCACAGTTGCCAATACTCAACCTTACCTAGAAGTATTACAGCCCTTGGCAGACAAACTGCTAGCGGATTTAATCAGACAATAAAAAAGACACGTGAGTGTCTTTTTATGTTGGTAAGTAACTGAGATAGATTAGCCAACGGTACGCTGAGAATACACACGCTCGCCTAATGAGTTCAGTATTGTGCATTCCCCTTCGAGTACTGCAATAATTGATTTACCGCGTCGAAAAGACTCAGGGATCATCACACGACCCGTTTTGCTAACGTCAAGATCAGTTAACACAGCGTTATACATTTCAAGGCCGGCGGGTGCTTCATAAAACAGCACGGTGACTGTTGCGCTTGATACTTGACCTGCATCTGCAGATTCGGATTTCATAATAGGACTCTCATTTCTAGCATGTTTGAACGGTGCATAAATGATATTGATACTTGTAAAATATCAACATCAACTCAGAATAAATGACAATGAACTCAGACATGATTCCATGAACATTGTCACAGAGAAGTCCTTTCTCTTATTATTTAATTATAGTAGGTAATCGATACCATATAGCTAAATTGTATTATTGATTGGCCTCACTTGATACATAAACTTAACACATCTGATGTGTAAATCATGGTATTTCGAGCAAACTCACACTCCTCGCAACGGCCCTAATAAGGATATTGATCGTGTTATCAAGCCTATATACCTATATTAATACAAAATTTAGAACCAGCACCTAAACAGCACCACATATTCCTGCTAGAATCGATGACAATTTTTAGCCTTAAACATTTATTAAAACGAGATTAAGATGGGCAGAGCATATCAAAATAAAAAAGAATCCATGGCGAAAACCGCTGGCCAAAAGACACGAATTTACTCACGTTACGGCAAAGAGATTTACATTTGTGCTAAAGGCGGTGTTGACCCTGATGGTAACCTCGCACTACGTAGCTTGATTACCCGTGCAAAGAAAGACCAAGTACCCGCACACGTAATTGAACGTGCCATTGAAAAAGCTCGTGGTGGTGGTGGTGAAGATTATGATACTGCCCGTTATGAAGGTTTTGGCCCAGGCGGCTGTATGGTGATAGTGGACTGCTTAACCGACAACGGTAACCGCACCTTTACTCAGGTTCGTCAGGCTTTTGTTAAAAACGACGCCAAATTAGGTAGCCCTGGTACTGTTGGGCATATGTTCGAGCATCAAGCCGTATTTGTGTTTGAAGGCGAAGACGATGAAGCCATTCTAGAATTATTGATGATGGCTGACGTAGATGTGACCGACGTTGAACTAGAAGATGGCATCGTCAGCGTTTTTGCACCAGTATCAGAGTTTAACAATGTACGTACAGCCTTGACAGAAGCCTTTCCTGAGATTGACTTTAAGGTAGAAAACTTAGCATTTGTACCGCAAACAATGACTGAATTGACTGGCGACGATGTTGAAAGTTTTGAAAAGTTTTTAGCGGCTCTTGATGATTGTGATGACGTACAAAACGTTTACCACAATGTCGAGTTTAGCGACGAAGCATAATTCGATTGGCTATTTAAGTGCCCGGTTTAGGGCACTTTACAGCTTAATGCTACACCCCTTCCCCTCACAATTTACGCGCTAAAGACTCACCATATACCTTCAAAGCCATTACCTTTTTAATAAAAATCTTAAATATCGATTCCGTCAGATACAATGAAATCTTAGCCGCTATGTTACGTTTGAAATAGGCTGACTGTTCTCGGCATGCGTCTCTGCATTGTGATCCAAGGTTAATACCATTTCGCATTAATAAGTGATGACTCAGCGAGAGTGTAAAGAGCTTAAACAAGGCGCATGACTGAATGACTAGCGGTTCTCTTTCGACGTCATACAACGCAGTGTCAGCCCTTTTAAAATTCGCCAGAAAGGAATGCCCCTGCAGCTTTTGCTCTTGGGTCTCGCTATTTGGGAATAACGATGACGCCATAGTGGCGTCTTAATCAAAAACCGCTGGACGCATTCTGAATGGTTACTTATTAATGCGGCTTGGTATAACACCGACATGAATGAGCGTCTTTACATAAACGTTAGACAATAAAAAACGCAGCCAGTAAGCTGCGTTTTTTGGGGAATAAACCGAGTTAATCAACGATTAACGTAGGTCCATCTCTTGTACTTTTTCGTAAGCGATTTCAGGCGCCGTAACATCCGGCTTTTCATGTAAATCTGCTTTAAGTTGGCCTTTACGGTGTTTCAGTGCAGCATCTAATTTTTTAGCAGCGCTAGTAATGGCTGGATACATTACTGCGTTGTTACCTTTTGCAGCAATTCGAGTTCCTTCGTAGTTGGTTCGAATTTCAACATCATATTCACCATGCTCTTTAGCGATGATGATATCTAGCGAAATAAGCGTTGGGAAATGGCTAGCTATTTTAGCGAATTTTTCTTCTACGTGTTGTTTGACAGTATCAGTAACATCAACATGGTGACCAGAAAGATTTATTTTCATAGATTGTCCTTAACAGAATTTTACTTGCCAAATATATCGCGTGGTACAGATGCATGCTGACATAAATAACTTCGTTGTACAAATGCATGCTTACATTATTAGACATGGGGCATGTCGGTTAAATCACAAGTGGTTAATTTAATCATGTGACATGTGCATCAAAATCAATATTGTTAAAACCAACTCGCATGGGCTATATCAAATAGACCTAACCCCTACATTGATTAAACATCAGATTACTGTTTAAGTATAGACACATTTTTATCACCATTGGGTGCAACTTTTGTGTTGTTTATACAAATGGTGATAAACCCATCAATTAACCGCTAAAAGCAGTTAATTTATAAGCAAATATAGCAATTTTTATTTTTTAGGTTTAGCTAAATTAAGCCGAATTAATCATTAATAGGAACGACCATGGCAACAAAATCACTCCAAATTGACATCGTTTCAGACGTAATGTGCCCATGGTGCATTGTAGGTTATCGCCGTCTTGAACAAGCATTGAGCCAATTTGACGATATCGATGTCACACTGCAATGGCACCCTTTTGAACTCAATCCTGCAATGGGACCAGATGGTCAACATTTAGGCGAGCACATTGCCGAAAAGTACGGTTCAACACCAGAACAGAGTGCACAAAATAGACAACGACTCACTCAAATGGGTGCCGATTTGGGTTTTGAATTTAACTTTTCAGACTCATCGCGTATTTATAACACCCTACTTGCCCACCAGCTGCTGTATTGGGCTGCTGAGTCTGGTAAACAAACTGAGCTGAAGCTGGCGTTGTTCACCAGCTACTTTACCGAGCAGAAAAATCCAGATGATATTGAAGTGCTCATTGAAGCTGCGACAAAGGTTGGCTTGGATGCAGTTGAAGCACGTGCCGTACTCACAGACAAACGCTTTGAAGCAGCTGTCAAAGAGGAAGAACAATTGTGGATTAGTCGCGGTATTCAAGCCGTACCCGCCATCGTATTTAATCAGCAATATTTAGTGTCTGGCGCACAAGAGCCCGCGACAATCGCAGAGTTAATCACGAAGTTAACTACTGACGCGGCGTAATTTCCCTAAGATGACTTAAACCTAATGAGAAGTGGCAGATTGAAAGCTTTTTTTCGATCTGCCTCATAGACTTTTGCACGCGCTTGGTGTTGAATCTAGCATAATAGGTTATCGTTTTACTCACCTTCGCTCTGACAGTAAACGGTACATTGAGTCGTCATAAATATCACTAAATATAACAGTGGCTTTGGAGTACGAAATGGGCTTTAAAACAACAGTAAATTGGCAATCGTCACCCAGCGAAGAAGGTGAGTTTAATCGCGATCATGAGGTTAAGTTTGGTACTGGGCAAACGATTCAGGCGTCATCAGCGCCAGAATACAAAGGCAATGCAGAAAAAGTGAACCCAGAGGAAAGCTTGTTAGCTGCGTTGTCGTCGTGCCACATGCTGACTTTTTTAGCGATTGCCCATTTAAAGCGACTGCCCGTGTTGAGCTATGTTGACCATGCGACTGCCGATTTAGGTAAAAATGAAGCGGGTAAAGTGGCGGTAGTAAAAATGACCCTTGAACCAACAGTGACCTTTGCTGAAGGCATTGAAGTGGACCAGGAAACCTTAGATAAAATACATGAAAAAGCCCATGCAAACTGCTTTATTGCTAACTCAGTTGCCTGTGAAGTAGAGATTAAAACCAACTAAGCAACGCATTAACCCTCGTTGGTTTAATGCCAAGCTCATGTTTCATCATTAATAAAAATGCCCCTACCAAATTGGATTTGGCAGGGGCATTTTTTTACTGACATACAGTGCTTAAATACTGTGCAAACAAACGTGCTTACTGCCTTTACTTACAAGCATGGAAACACTAAACCTATTTAGCTTTTATGTCGCCCGCTTTACCTGTTTTTGACATAGGTAAACCTTGTAATGGCGCAATAGGTTGTTGTACCAACTCATCCTTTAAGTAACTGATTGCCGCCTCAAGCTGCGCATCGTTACCACTAAACGTCGCGTAAGGTAGGTTATCGACTTCAATGTCTGGCTCAACGCCGTGACCTTCAACAATCCAGCGACCATCGATTGCATACTGTGGGTATTCAGCAACACGTGCCATGCCATTGTCGGTGACAGAATTTCGCCCCGACAACCACACTCCAGCACCAGCCGTTTGCTTACCAATAATGGGCGCAATATTAAGCGCGCGAATACCGGCAGAGAAGGTTTCGCCGTCTGAATAAGTCATCTGATCGGCCAATACCACTAAATGACCTCTAAACGTTTGTTGCATGTTGGCATTGGTGCTGCCATGGGTTGGTTGCCAAAATGCCCATGCTCGGCGAAGCAGTTTTTCAATAATCCAACTGTCGATATTGCCACCACGATTACGGCGAACATCAATGATTAACCCATCTTTGTCGTAGTTGGTATAAAACTCGCGGGCAAAGCTTTCAACATCACCCGAGCCCATGGCATACAGATGTAAGTAACCAATATTGCCTTTAGAGGCTTTGGCCACTTTGGCGCCGTTGTGCTCTACCCAATCTAGATAACGTAATTTGGCATCTGTCGCGCTATCGTGTGGGGTGACCACGGTATTAATCGAATTTTTACCACGTTGTAGCCCTAATAAAACCTGTTTATTGCCTTGATTACGCAGCAGCTGGGTGACATCGGCAATTGAAGCGATATTTTTACCATTAATCGCGCGGATCACGTCGCCCTCTTGGGCATCAACTTCAATACGGGCAAGCGGTGATGTTGATAATGGCAGCTCATTGTCGGTTTGATAAATATGGCTAATCACCACCCCGTTATCGGTTTGCGTTAACCTGGCACCTAACGCCGCGGCTTTAGCAACGTCTTTATCTTGCGCAATGTCGCCACCACGCACTTGCGAGTGTAATGAGTTAAGTTCACCCATCATTTGCATGAAAATGTCATTAAGCTCGTTACGGTCGGTGAGTCTGTCTACTAATGGCTGGTACTTGGCTTTGGCAGCTTGCCAGTCTACGCCGCGCATTTTAGGGTCAAAAAATGAGTCGCGATGCATAAGCCAGGCATCTTCAAAAATCTGTTGCCACTCTTGTTGCGGCGAAATGCTTAACTGCCATTGATCGGTACTGACTTTAGCCTTTGACACGTCAGTCGGTAATTTGTCGCCTGCATCAACAATTATGATATTTTTAGGATCAGATTGTTTGCGCAGCATGAGTTTACTGCCATCTTTTGCCAATGCATATTGGCCAACATCGTCGCTAAAGGTCTCTACTTTTGGTTGTTGTGCATCAAACTTAACCAGCTTTAGCTCGCTTTTATCCTGGCTACCGTCCAATAAATACAGCTTATCTTTAGTTGCCGTTAAACTGCTGTAGTTACCGGCATCGACTGGCACTTGCCATAAACGCTGATTTAATCCGTCCCAGTCGACTTTGATTTTAGCTGGACTGTCTTGATCTGTTTTATCGGCTTTTTTCGCACCGTTGTTAACGGTTAGCTCAGTGGGTTTTGCAAACGGAAACGACGCTTTAGCATCTAACGCTAAGGCGAATATTTGAGTACGTTTGTCAAAAATAGGCCCCATATTACGGTCGCCCCAGGGCGAACCAGGATTGGCTTTAAACTCGCGGTTAGACAAGAAATAAAGCCATTTACCGTCATCACTAAAACTAGGCGAAAACGACTCGTATTTGTCTGTGGTTAAGGTTTGTGATTTTGATTCGTTAATGGAATACAACACAATTTGCGGACGCTGTTTGCCGATTTCTGATTTAGTTAACGCAATAAATTGGCTGTCGCCAGACCATTTTATGTCTTGATAAGGGCCTAAACCTTCACCATTTTCGATAATTTTTTGATTGTTGTTGCGGGTTAAGTCCAGTAACCACACATTGCCCATGTAATCGTCGTGCACTAAATAGCGGCCATTAGGTGATGACGATAAGCTAGTGCGCAGGGTGTTGCCGTCTTTAGTGAGTTGTTTTGCCCCAGCTGAGCCGTCTGCTGGATATTGCCAAATTTCTTGTTCGCCAGAAGCATCACTAATGCCATATACCCATTTACCGTCATCACTTAATAATGCATCGCGCACGCGACTGTTTGCTGGCGAGTCGATTTGCACCAAACGGCGACCGTCGTTACTGGCAATGGCGACATGGCTGCGAGCGGTAATCACCACATTGTCGCCTTGATGTGCAAACACGGTCGAGGTAGCGTAATCCATGGGGTCATTAACCCATTGTTCACGGCGATGAGCAAAGTCACTAGTGAGTTCAATATCAAGCGTGTTTTCGGCCATGTCGGCTAAATTCAGCAACTTAATATCTGCGCCTTGCTGAAACACAATCCGGCCATTATCGAGTTGGGCGTCACGCACTTGCCATTGGGTATATTGGGTATGTTGTTTGATGTCTTTGCCATCCACACTCATTGACCAAATATTGTCGTTACCCGATTGGTCGCTGACAAAATACAGCCGTTGCTGCCATACCATCGGCTGTTTGACAGAGCCTTCATGAGCGGCGGTTAATTGTTGTGCCTCTTGCTTACTGCCAATCTTATAACGCCAAATTTCGCCTTTGGCGCCACCGCGATACACTTTGGCATTGTCGCCACTCACTTGCAGGCCAAACTGAGTAAAATACACATATTCGCCTTTATCATCGATAGTGCCTTCAACAGCATCGGCTAATGGCAAGTCGGTTAACGTTAGGGTTTGTGGATTAACGGTTTTAAGTACCCAAAAGTTAGCAGGGCCAAAGGCATTGTCGGTGGAATACAACACCTCACCAGCGGCGGTCCAACCTTGTAGGCGCACTCGGCTGTTTTCAAAGCTCACGCGTTTAGCCACGCCGCCTGTAATTGGCATGACATACACTTCGGTAGCACCTTCGTAATTGGCGGTATAAGCCACCCACTTACCATCTTTAGAAATAGTGGCATCGAGCTCTTCTGCCGCCAAACTGGTTAAGCGACTGGCTTTGATGTTAGCGTTGCCTTGATTGAGTTGTGTGGTCCACAAGTCGCCTTCTGCGGTAAATACTACCGTTTGGTCATGCAGCGCTGGCGCACGGTAATAGCCTTGATTTGATGCATTGGCGAAGATCATTGATGAGCAGGCTAATGTGCCTAAAGCCAACATGCAATGTGTTACAGAGCGGCGAAGTTTCATGACGAAGTGTTTCCTTTATTCTGTTTAAGGCCTTTTTAACGATGTTTTCACATTATCAGACTTATGCCATTTTTTGCAGCACAAAAATGTAACCAAAAACGGCTAAGCAATCATTGCTTAGCCGTGGGTATTTTCTAACCTTCAGATTCTGATATTTTGCTTATTGCGAAGTCAATTGCAGTACGATTTTATGGTATTGCTCATAAAGTGGATGCGACGGGTCTGATAGCTCAGGAAAGCGTTGATCGATGGTGATCATATAACGCTCTGCCTGGATAAGTTTATTGTCGGCCATTAATACGGTTAAACGTTCCAAGGCAACATCGGCAGTATCTAACTCAATGTCCCCTTTTAGTGAACCATTAAATGATTGTTTCACTTGTTGTACCTCTTTGGCATGGCGACTAGTTTGCAGTTGCAGGGCTTTCTTTTGTGCTTGTGGATTGACGTTAGCTGGCGCAGCACTCATTACCGCAGACGATTTGTCTGCCATTTGAGATGCAACAGATCCAGTAATATTAGCTGCTTCAGTGCTCTCATTAGTGCTCTCATTACGGCTTTCTTCAGTGATCGATTGACGATTAACACCTTGGGTATTCATTGGTGCAGAACTCATCGATAATCCCTGTACGGCAATAGATTCTGCTGCTGTGGCATCTTCAATAGGTGACTCAGAGACTTGAGGGGCATCTGCTTTCGATTTAAGCGGCTTAAATGATGCCGACGGTTCAGGTAAATGTTGATCTAAGTCTGTGCCAAACTGCTTTTGTAAACTTGGGCTTAAGATAAATAATCCCGCCACCAGCAATACCGAGGCTGCGCTTGAAAACACCCATGCATTGCGTTGCCAAATTGATTTTTTAACTGAACGGGTAGCTTTAGTCACATTAGCACCTGAACGCGCTTTGGCTAATATGGCTTCATCTAGTTCTGCTGAGGGTTGCTCTAATGGTTGTTGATGGTAAGCATCTTTAATTTCGGTTTGTAATGCTGTGAACTCTGCATCATGATCTTGTGGCTTATTCATCATGTTGTCTCCTGCAATTGATTCGCAATACATTGTTTAATACTTTGATAAGCATAACGAATGCGGCTTTTGGTTGCTTCTAGGGTGACGTTAGTAATGTCGCTGATCATGGCGGCAGTCATACCCATTTCGATATTGAGTAAAAATGCTTCTTTTTGCACAGCGGGTAACTTGGCTATACACCCTTTTATCATGTTGGCCTGTTGCTGTTGCTCAACTTGTGGCTCGGGCGAAGTTTGATCATCAGCTTGCAGGCTGTCCATGGTTTTGTCTTCGCCAAGTGGTGTTACCTTATCGAGGGGCTTAACCGCCCGCACATGGTCAATCAGTAAATTGTAGGCAATTTTATACAGCCAAGTCGTAAATTTAGCGCTGACTTGATATTGCGACGAGGCATTAATGACTTTGCCCCAGGTGTCTTGATACAAATCCTCAGCTAATTGTTGGTCACGTAATTGACGAACAAAATAACGATATAAAGGGCCTTTGTGTTTACGATATAGCGCGTCAAATGCACTGATGTTTCCAGCCTGGTAGTCGAGCATAAGTTGCTCGTCACTACCGGCTTGAGGCACTAAAATGTCATCCTTGGGCAGCGCATCTTTTGGCTGTGCATCTTTTGACTGTATGAGTGTTGGCACCATTTTATCCTTAGTATGGGTTAGTAGGGTTAACGGTTAATGCCGTTTGCTCAGACAATACTTTGGCCGTTTTCAATAACTGTACAAACTCATGGCGATAACCAAAACTGTCTTGGCCCATTGCCGATTCGGCAAGTGCAATTAACTTAGCATAATCAGTATCGTGGACATAATTATTATGGTTGAGCAATTGGCCAAAGCCGGCTACCGCTGCAGCAAAGCGCAAGTCTTCACTGGCTTGTTGTAAGTGGTTTAATTGTTGCTGGCGACTAATTGGATAAGTTAATAATTGGCTCGCTTGGCCGCCAATGGCTTTATAACGCAGTTTGAGAAAAGCCACTTCATCGGTATTTATCGCAACATCTGCACCAGCAACCGTTGATGCAGAGTAACGCAGCGGATCAACTAGCTTATTGTGGCTGTCATTATAGCGTAATTCGTATAGTGCGGTGACACTGTGGCCTGCACCAATCTCGCCAGCATCAACGGCGTCATTGTTAAAGTCGCTGCGATTTAATAAACGGTTTTCGTAACCGATTAAGCGGTATTCTGATACCACTGCAGGGTTAAACTCTACTTGCACTTTGACGTCATGGGCAATAGTTAACAAGGTAGCACTGAGCTGATCAACCAACACTTTACGCGCTTCATTTAAAGTATCAATGTAGGCATATTGACCATTGGCTTTATTCGACAATTGCTCCAATAAATGGTCATTATAACCACCATTACCAGACCCTAAACCAAAACCTAGCGTCGATAACCCAATCCCGTTTTTACTGTGTTTTGCCACATAATCCACCAGCTGCTGATGGTCAGTCATGCCGAGGTTAAAGTCGCCATCGGTGGCTAAAATAACGCGATTAGTGCCGTTTTCAATAAAATGCTTCTGGGCCATTTGATACGCGAGTTGTATCCCTTGGCTGCCATTGGTGCCACCTTGAGCAGTTAACTGATTCAGCGCATGGCTGATTGCCGTAAAGTCATTACCGGCAACGCCATCTAACACTACCCCACTGGCACCCGCGTAAACCACAATCGAGACTTTATCTTGTGCCGACAATTGCTGGCTGAGCATTAATAGTGCTTGTTTTAATAATGGCAGTTTATCGTGTGATGACATTGACCCAGACACATCTAGCAACAACACCAGGTTACTGGCACCGAGTTGGTCTGCGGCAATATCATAGCCTTTAATACCGATGCGTAATAATTGCGAGTCTTGATTGTAGGGCGATGGCGCTAATTCTGTGGTGACATTAAAGGGCACATCGGCATCACTTGGCGCTGGATAATCGTAGCTAAAGTAGTTAATTAACTCCTCTACTCGCACGCTGTCTTTAGCCGGTAATTGGCCTTGATTAATCATACTGCGAGTGGTGCTGTAACTTCCGGTATCAACATCGATTGAAAATGTTGAAACTGGCGTTTCAGCCGCCACCATATTGCCGTTTTGCACCACTGCGGCAAATTTATCATTATTGATAGGCGCAGAGCTTAGGTGGCGATTCTCGCTGTGCATTGGCATGACACTGGCCATCACATTCGCTTCACTCAATTGCTGGCGCTGTTTAACAAGCCGATGAGCTTGTTTCTTTGCAGAAATCATTATTTCAGCTTGTTGTGGTTTTAGCTGATAATCGCTCACTGTTAGATCTTTTTTCGCGGCTATTGGTTCAGGGGCACTCATAGTGGAATGACTCTGACCTTGCTGGTGCTGAGCGGAATCGTTTGACTCTTGCGCGCAGCCGCCAATAACAATGCCACTGATTAATAGTGCCAACATACTTCGGTTAAATACGTGCTGATAATCCATCATAATGGTGCCCTTTTGATTAATCGTCTGTTGTGTCGTTACTGACTATTAACGAGTGCAAATTCAAAAAGGGTTATTTGAATAGTATTTTTTTAGCGTCTTAAACATCACAAAACAGTTTTCGTATTTAGAAACTGAGTGTTAGCCTCAAGAAACACTGAAGTGCAGCCAATAGCGCATGGCTTATGCTATTATCTAGCCCCTTTTTTATCGCCTTAATATTGAGGTTGATCGCTCGGGTTATTTACCCAGTGAATTAACAAAATATACTAATAGAATAAGTACATTAAGGAGTTAACATGCAAGCCCTAGTTGCTGTTGTAATGGGTTCGAAAAGTGATTGGCCGACAATGGAAGCCGCCGCAGAAATAATGGATAAGCTCCAAGTGCCTTATCATGTTGAAGTTGTTTCAGCTCACCGAACACCAGACAAGCTAATGGAATTTGCAAGTTCTGCTGCAGATAAAGGCTATAAAGTCATTATCGGTGGCGCAGGCGGAGCAGCCCATTTACCAGGTATGATCGCCTCTAAAACTCGTTTACCTGTATTAGGTGTGCCAGTGCAAAGTAAGGCGTTATCAGGCATGGACAGCTTATTGTCTATTGTTCAAATGCCTAAAGGGATTGCGGTTGGCACTTTAGCCATTGGTACTGCCGGCGCATTTAACGCAGGCCTACTTGCTAGCCAAATTTTAGCCCTTACTGACGCTGATTTAGCTGCGCGCTTAGAGGCGTTTCGCGATGAGCAAACTCGCTCTATTCTAGATAATCCCGATCCGAGAGAAGACTAATGACATTGCCAAAAAATCTTTGGGTATTAGGCGATGGTCAATTAGGCGCAATGCTCAGCCATGCAGGGCAGCCACTGGGCATTAATGTGCGTCCAGTTGATATTATGACCCCATCTGATGTGCAATTACCGCTACTGGCCGACGACATTATTACTGCTGAACGTGAACAATGGCCAGAATCGCAACTCAGTTTGCAATTAAGCCAGCACCCACATTTTATCAACGGCCCTGTATTTGGCCGTTTAGCGGATCGTTTTACGCAAAAAAGTCTGTTAGATGAATTGTCGGTGGCAACCTCACCGTGGCAATTAGTCGATGACAATACCAGCACCGAAACACTACACAGTGCTTATGGTGAACGGGTATTGTTAAAACGTCGCACTGGCGGTTATGACGGTAAAGGTCAACATTGGTTAAAACAGGTCGAAGCAACCACGATTCCTGATGATTGGCGCAATGAAGCCATTGCCGAGCAAGCGATTAATTTTGACGAAGAAGTGTCATTAGTGGGCGTGCGCACCCAGGATGGCCGTTGTTTGTTTTACCCTTTAACACTCAATCTTCATCAAGACGGTATTTTAATGGCATCGATAGCGCCACTAAGCCGTTTAGCGCCGCTACAAGCGGAAGCGGAAGCCATGTTAAGCAAGGTCATGAACGGCCTTGAATATGTGGGCGTAATGGCGATGGAGTGTTTTAGAGTCGGTGAGCATTTAATGGTTAACGAGCTTGCACCAAGAGTGCATAACTCAGGTCATTGGACTCAGGCTGGCTGTCACATTAACCAGTTTGAACTGCATTTACGCGCGCTGTGCAATTTACCTATGCATCAACCGCAAGTGAATTTTCAATGTGTGATGGTTAACTTAATTGGCGTTGATAAAGACGACCGCTGGTTAAGCCTGCCTAATGCTGAGTTATTTTGGTACAACAAAGACGTCAGAGTTGGCCGAAAAGTGGGGCACTTAAACTTGTCTGTGCACAATAAAGCCATGTTAGATGACAGCATAAGCCAACTAAAAAACTGGATGCCACAGCAATACCAGGCACCATTAGATTGGATTTTGGCTGAATTTGCTTAATACACCTTATTAACGACGAAATCTGATTAACGACGAAAAAAGGAGCCTAGGCTCCTTTTTTATGACTAACAACTTTAAATAAATTCAATTAATTAGGGTGGTTCATCACCACCAGGATGAATCTAAATCGTCTTTGCATTGACCGTATTGTGCCGCGTAACGTCTGGCGCGTTGGTCAACTTTGTTGGCAACAGGGATCAACCATTTTTTCGCTTTGTAAGAGCCGCGTTTATAACCGCTCCAACCTTCGTGATAATTTAAATATTGATTCTTAGCATCCCATTTAGACACGCCATTCACTTTATTGGTTTTATAGATATACCAGCCCATAAAATCCATCGCATCGTCAAAGTCACTGCGGCTAGACCAACTGTTACCGGTTTCTCTTACGTAGTCGTCCCAGGTCATATTTTTAGCCTGAGCATAACCATAGGCATCACTCGCGCGACCCGTTGGAATGAATCCTAAAAAGTATTCCATTGGCGGCGCTGCATTATGTCTAAAGCCACTTTCTTGATACATCATCGCTAATGGAATATGCACTGGCACGCCCCACTTTTCTCGGGTATCAACCGCTGCATCGTACCAGGAGCTGTGTTCTTTAAAGATAGAACAAATGTTGTCTGGTTCTTTTGGCGGAGAGGTGGCACAACCTGATAGTTGCAGTAATACGACTGAGCTAATAATAGCTAAAAAACGCTTCATAACACCTCTATTTGCACTTAATGAACAACTCAAGCTAGCCAAAATGACACTCAAGTTAACAACCTAAGCCTATGATCATGCTGGTGAGTTTTACATCAATAAACCATTAATGCAATTCAGGTTTGCGTTTCATTTCACACTCATGTGATTCTGTTTGCCAAACAATTGGCTGCCAATAACCTTGATTTGAACCAATATAAATTCGGTCGATATTGAATTGAGCGGCAATGTGGTAGCGTTGGTCGGCGCTCACATCAACGCTAAGCACTTTAACTTTACGAGCCGCTAATGACACTTTGAGCTCTGGCGCGTTAATGAGCTCAGCGACAGTAAACTCGTGTTTACCGACAGAAAGTGGGTAGTTGGGTCTGGAAATGACCGGTACACCATCAAGATGGGTCACCACAACGCGGTACAGCTGGGCACTGTTATCGGGCGCTAAGTAGCTCGACACAGTGCCACAGGCGGCGATGTCATCTGGCGACGAAGCACACCCTTGCAATATAGCTATCGATAAACACATTACAACAGGTGATGCTAAGCGGCACCAAGATAACTTGCTTTGCATGTTTATTTAACCTCAAACGTGCCTGCTGGCACGACATCTTTAAAATACTGCTTTAAAAACTCACTAAACGTATCTTGAGGCTGATCTTCAATGTGTTGCAGTTCAACTAACGAAGCTTTTGCTTCGTCGGCATAGCCCTTTTCAGTCGCTTCACTTAACGGATAATGGCTTAAAAACTCGTGATAGTCTCCGGCAAGTTGCTTTACCCACACACTGTGATCGGTGCCTTTTACAACCACTTCATTCATCACACGGCCCGATAAGGTTTTATCTGGATCGTCAATCGCTTCTTTCCATGAGCTCAACGCCGTTTGATAAGCATGGCTATCATCGCCGTCCAGTAATACCGCAAGGGTAGATAACTCGGTAAACAACTCATGCATCCATGGATTTAAGCCTATGGCTTGGCCATTACGTTGCAACATTAATCCTGGTTTTCGCCCTTCTAGCACCACCGCTTTTAAGTTAGCAGCGATTTCAGCTTCGCCAACAGCATCAGTGTCTTCTGAAGGTGACAGTAAACAATGTAATAAAAATAAGTCGAGGAAGCGCACTTGTGTTGCATCAATACCGACTGGGCTAAACGGGTTCACATCTAATGCGCGCACTTCGATGTATTCAACCCCTGCCCGCGCCAATGCTTGCGAAGGTTTTTCGCCTTTCTTTGTCACTCGTTTGGCACGAATTGGTGCATAAAACTCGTTTTCAATTTGTAAAATATTGCTGTTAAGTTGACGGAACTCACCATCAACATTAACCCCAATTTGAGCAAACTTTTTCGATGGCATTTTAATCGCGGCGCCCACACCTTCGAGATATTCTGGCAATGAGTTGTAGCTGATATTTAACGTGTCTTGCTCTTTGTTGGTGTAGCCTAAATCACTCATACGCAACGAGGTTGCATAAGGCAAATATAAGGTGCCCTTTCCGGTTTTTTCAAACTCAAAGTCGACTTCTTGATCTTTAATAAACGAGCTACATAACGCAGGCGATGAACCAAATAAATACGGTAATACCCACACTAGGCGGCGGTAGTTACGGATCATGCCAAAATAAGACTCAGAAACAAAATCATCAAAAGTGATACTTTTGCTGCAACACGCGGTGCCATTGCCGTTAGCAATTTTGTCGTCATACAAACGTTGCCATAAGTCATTGGATACCGAAAAGTTAAAATGCACACCCGCAATAATTTGCATGAGGGCACCATATCGGTGAGTTAAGCCTTTACGGTATAACGTTTTCATCTTACCGGTATTGGAAGTGCCATAACGCGCAACGGGGATGCTAGCGACGTCACCGACAAAACAAGGCATGCTGACTGGCCACAATTTTTGGCCATTAAGATTGCGAACGCTGTAAGCATGAGTTTGAGTTAAGCCTTCAAGTAAATCATCGATACTTTTACTTGCAGGAGTAATAAATTCGAGTAATGCTTCACTGTAATCTGTGGTGATCCGCGAGTTGGTTAATGCTGACCCAAGCGCTTTTGGATGCTCGTCTTGAGCTAAATGACCTTTTTCATCAATACGCAATGCTTCACGTTCAATACCACGTAACATGCCCAATAATGCCTCTCGGCCTTGAGTGTCGCTTAAGTGTTCGACTTTTTCATTGAAAGACTTCAATTTATTACTCTCTTTTATGGATTCGCATTGCGAGTAAACAGCTAGACCTGATAATAAAGGATATTGTTACTAAATTCGCAAAAAATGTTTCTCTACGTGAACTAGTCATCTTGCTAGCTACGCTGAATAAAATAAAAACGGCAACACACTACGGTTACCGTTTATAAGGCCTAAGCCGTTCAAATACTTTAATGACCGACGTTGATGAGCTAATACGAACGATGGCGATTAGTTTGGTCAATGACATTAAAAAAAGCCAGTAAGCATCGCCTCTGGCATAACAATATGAGGTTAACACTGGCTTGTTTCAAGTGCCAGTGTTAACTCGGAGCGTATCAAGTGTTCAACTACTGGGCAAGTGTTACTGTTTCAACCTGATAACCCAGTGCGCGTAAACTCGGTTCAATGCTGGCTTTGTCGCCGACAACGAGCATTACCATATCGTCAATATTCAATAACTTATTCGCAAGCTGGTTTAACTCTTTTGTCGTGATATTGTTAACGATTTCATCTTGCTTTTGGGTAAAGTTTTTATCGAGTTGATAACGTTGAATCATTCGCAAAAATCCTGCTTTTTGATACGGCGTTTCGTACTCAAGTGCTTGGCTTTGTGCAATCGAGCTGCGCATAAAGTTTAGCTCATCGTCGCTCATGCCGCTTGCTTGATAAGCGTTAATCTCATTTACAAACTCGACTAAAGCATTTGCTGTCACATCACTACGCACACTGGCGTAAGCCATAAACTCACCCGAATCTTCGGCACCGACAAACATGGTTCTTGCGCCATAGGTGTAGCCTTTGTCTTCACGTAGGTTCAAGTTAATACGGCTATTAAAAGCACCACCTAATGAGTAGTTCATCAGGTAAGCTTTAAAGTAATCGCCTGTGGCATCGTAAATTAACGATGTTTTGCCAATGGTAATCACCGATTGTGCAGCACCTGGTTTATCGATTAAATAAATGGTGTTTTTGGGGTGCACAGGTACATCAGGTAACTTAGCGACTTGAGTTGCATCACCTTGCCATTGTGAAAACACTGATAATTTAGGCAATATTTGTTGTTGGTTTAAATCTGACACCACGACCATCTGCGCGTTACCGGCACGATATTGCTGCTGATAATATTGCTTTACATCATCTAAGGTCATAGCCGATAACGATGCGACCGTACCGTTGCTGCTAATGCCCATTGGGCTTTGACGCCCGTAAAGTAGCTCATTAAATCCGCTGCTGGCAATGTAGTTAGGATCAGACAATTGATGCTGTAAACCTTGTATTGCCTGCTGCTTTACACGGTCAAAATCAGCTTGTAAAAAACCTGGGCTAAATAAACGCTCTTCAACCAATGCTAAGGTAGCATCTAGATTTTCAGTTAAGCTCGATACTTTAATGTAGCTTTGTTCACTACTCGCGCCAAAGCTAATGGTTGAGCCTAGCATGTCTAATGCACCGGCAAGCTCTTCGCTGCTGCGCTTAAGGCTTGACTCATTTAACATTGAAGCTGTTAAATCGGCCACGCCGGCTTTATCAAGCGTTGCGAGGCGATGACCGCCGTTTAGGTAAATTAATAACTCTACGGTCGGCGTTTCGTTACTTTCTGTGCCCATCACGTTAATGCCGTTCTCAAGCTTAGCTTGCCAAAGCTGCGGCACTGTAAGTGACGGCGCGGCTGAAGATGCTGGCATGTTATTGCGGTCAAAAGATGATTTAGCAAATGCGGTGTTTGTTAACCCTGTTACCGCATCTTGCGCTATTGGTAGCACTGTCGGCTCAAAGTTGTCAGCATGGGCAATTAATTGCGTTTGCCCTTCTGGCACTATGCTCATGACTACCATTGGTTTGTTTTTGATGTAAGTATTAAACACTCGCATGACATCTGCTTTAGCCACATTGGCATATCGGGCTAAATCAGAGGCCACCATATCTGGCTGACCAAAGAAAGTTTGGTTAGCCGCTAATGTAGACACTTTACCTTGCACACTTTGCATGCCAAATATGGTATCGGCTTCAAACTGCACTTTGACTTTTTGTAAGTCATCATCGGTCACACCACGTTGCTCAAACTCAGCAATAGTCTGGTTAACCTTGGTTTCAATGTCAGCGAGATTACCGCCTTTAGCGGGGTTTGCAACCGCATACAAAGACAACTGACATGCTAGTTCCTGGCAAGGATGGCTGACACCGGCTTGTACGGCGAAACCTTCTTTAACGAGGTTTTTATAAATCAGTGAGGTTTTACCGCCACCTAAGATATTGGCCAATAAGTCGAGTGCGGCTTCATCTGGATGCTGGGCATACACGGTTGGAAAACCAATATAAAGTAACGGCAAATGGACTTTATCTTCCATCGAAATATAGCGAGTTTTATCTAATGTCACTGACGTTTTTTCGTCTGGTTTGACTTCTGGCCCACGCGGAATTTCACCAAAGTATTGGTTAATCCAGGCTAAAGTTTGCGCTTCATCAAAGTCGCCGCCAATCGTTAATGTGGCATTGTTGGGGCCGTACCAGCGTTGAAAGAAGTGCTTAACATCGTTTGCAGTAGCACGGTCTAAATCTTCTGGCCAACCAATAACCGGCCAAGAATAAGGGTGTCCCGCTGGATAAAGTGCTTGATTGAAGCGTTCATTTAAGCGCCCATAAGGGCGGTTGTCGATGCGCTGGGCACGTTCGTTTTTAACGGTTTCGCGTTGTACTTCAAATTTTTTGTCGGTTAATGCTGGCAATAAAAAGCCCATGCGGTCTGACTCTAGCCAGAGCATTTTTTCGAGTTGATTGCTCGGTACGGTTTCAAAATAGTTAGTGCGGTCGGTATTAGTGGTACCGTTAAGTGTGCCACCAGACTCGGTCACCACTTTAAAATGCTGCTCGTCTGCGACATGCTCAGAGCCTTGAAACATCATGTGTTCAAATAAATGTGCAAAACCACTGCGACCTGCAAGCTCACGAGCTGAGCCTACGTGATAAGTCACGTCAACATGCACTAATGGATCTGACTTGTCTTGATGTAAAATTACCGTCAGGCCATTAGCCAGTTGGTACTTTTTATAGGGAATACTCACTTGGTTTTCGGCCTGGGTAACAGCTTCAATTAAGCTGACACCTTGAGGCAATGATGATGCTTGTTGCCCATCATATGCACAGCCTGCAAGAGCAGCACTGATGGCACTGGCCAATAACCATTTTTTTAAATGTAGTTTCAAAATCGAGTCCATCCTTTTAGTAAAGCGTCTAACGCACAAGGAACTTGTTGCGCTAGCCTATTCATTCGAGATTCATTTCATATTGTCATACCGACAGAAAGATGAAAACAATCACACTGTAACGTAATATTTTTCCGACAAATATCAATAATGTTGATGCCACTAGAGGCCACTTTAACCAGCCAGCAAGCAGACATAGCACATCACCCACGAGTGGCAACCAAGATAATAACAACGACCAAATGCCGTAACGTTCAACCCACACCAAGGCGGTTTGATGAGATTTGCTTTGAATGTCTTGCGGATTTTTAGCCATCCGACCAGCGCGGCCTAAGCCGTAACTCGTCAACGCGCCCAACGTATTGCCTAACGTCGCCATAAGTAGCAATTCAGGCCACATTGTCGACGTATCATTGAGTAACGCCACCAGCAAGACTTCGGAGCCGCCCGGTAATAAGGTGGCCGCTAAAAAAGCGCCAGAGAACATCATCCATAAACTGGTCATGACTTGTTTTATCGTCTCGCAAAAAGGTTATGAGTTAGCGGGCCATACGTTAGACCAACAAAAATCGGTTTTGTTATTGAAATAGGTTAAAAAAGCGTAAAAAAATTAAAGTTATAATAACAAACCCACTTATTCTTATAAGTTATAACAAAATAACGTTGTCGGCTATGAGTTCAGTTCATACAATGCAATTAATAATTATTAACCTTATGCGGGATCACTGGACGTTTTAAACGCCATGGCCTGCTATTTAACCCATTAACATGCTATCGAATTGGCATAACACCGTGGGTTTACACTTGGAATTGACATGATACTGCAAACGCTCAATCGTATTCCGTTTTGGCAAAAAGTTATTGCTGGTTTTGTATTGGGTACCCTCACCGGAGTTGGTTTAGGTGAATCGGCGGTCATACTAAAACCCCTTGGCGATTTATTTATCAGTGCGATTAAAATGCTGGTTGCACCGCTGGTATTTTGTGCCATCGTGGTCAGTATTACCTCGCTAGGCTCGCAAGGTAATTTAAAGCGCTTAAGTTTTAAAACCTTAGCGATGTTTATGTTTACTGGCACCATTGCCTCGTTTATCGGTCTCACCATTGGTAGCCTTATCGACATGGGCGGTAGCCTGACGCTGGCCACCACAGAAGTGCGCGAACGTGATATCCCTGGGTTTGCACAAGTATTATTAAACATGATCCCGGTGAATCCATTTGCTTCGCTAGCTGAAGGTAACGTGTTGCAAATTATTGTATTTGCTGCGTTGGTGGGCATTGCAATTAATGCTGTGGGCGAAAAAGCCGTTCCGCTTAAAAATATCATGGAAGCGGGCGCGGAAGTGATGTTCCAGTTAACTCGCATGGTACTTAAATTAACCCCTATCGGCGTATTTGGACTGATGGCTTGGGTTGTGGGCGAGTATGGCTTAAGCACGCTTTTGCCGTTAGGTAAGTTTATTATGGCGATTTATATTGCTGCGCTTATCCACATTATTGTTGTTTACGGTGGCCTTGTTAAGTTTGCAGCAGGGTTAAGCCCAATACAGTTTTTCCGCAAAGCATTGCCAGCGCAGGTCGTGGCGTTCAGTACCGCATCAAGTTTTGGTACTTTACCGGCCAGCACCCGCTGCACTGAAGCCATGGGCGTGTCTAAACGTTATAGCGCGTTTGTACTGCCACTAGGCGCAACCATGAACATGGACGGTTGCGGCGGAATTTACCCTGCCATTGCTGCAATATTTATTGCGCAAATTTATGGTATTCCACTGGATATGACCGATTACATGCTGATTGCGGTGACCGCTACGGTAGCTTCGGTTGGGACTGCGGGCGTGCCTGGTAGTGCGATGGTGATGTTAACGGTAACATTAGGTGTGATTGGTTTACCGCTTGAAGGTATTGCCTTTATTGCGGCCATTGACCGTATTATTGATATGATCCGCACTGCCACTAACGTCACAGGCGATATGATGACAGCCGTTGTCATTGGTAAAAGCGAAGGTCAGTTGGATGTAGAGCAGTTTTATGCTGATGAAAAGCCGGTTGAACAAACCGCATAACGTTATCGATGTGAACATATAAATCATTAAGCCAGCACTAACGTGCAGGCTTAATGATATTAACGATATAGATTAATGATTGTCTGACGGTTTCAATACCCTATCTCGGACTCGACAGCTTTAACCCCACGATAGCGATAACGCTGTTAGTCATAGCACGCTTAAGTAAATAATCTCAACTCTAGATACATAATATAAAACCGCCCAAACCGGTTAAGATTTGGGCGGTTAATAATTTGATATGCCAATATCTAAATCAGGATGTTAAGGCTAATCTTGAATCTCAACCTTGAAACTCAATCTCAAAAATAAGCCAATCTGTGATTCAGATAATATTACCCTAACACAGCCAATAATACCCCAGCAGCTACAGCGCTACCGAGCACACCTGCAACATTTGGCCCCATCGCGTGCATGAGCAAGAAGTTTTGGTCGTTAGACTCTAAACCCACCTTGTTAACCACTCGCGCCGCCATAGGTACAGCAGATACACCAGCCGCGCCAATCAACGGATTAACTTTACCGCCAGACAGCTTACACATTAACTTAGCCATTAATACACCCGTTGCAGTGCCAATACTAAAGGCTACCGCGCCAAGGATTAAAATCCCTAAGGTTTCTATGCGTAAAAACTGATCGGCTGATAACTTTGATCCCACAGCTAGCCCTAAAAAAATGGTCACGATGTTGATCAACTCGTTTTGTGCCGTTTTAGACAAACGGTCAACCACGCCAGATTCACGCATCAAATTACCAAGACAGAACATCCCAACAAGTGGTGTTGCTGCAGGCAAAAACAGAATGGTCATTCCCAATACCATCAAAGGGAAGATGATTTTTTCTTTTTTGCTGACTTCACGCAGCTGCTCCATTTTAATTGCACGTTCTGCTTTGGTCGTCAGTAATCTCATAATTGGAGGCTGGATTAACGGTACTAATGCCATGTAAGAGTAGGCCGCAACAGCAATAGCACCTAACAAATCCGGTGCAAGCTTAGAGGCCAAGAAAATAGCCGTTGGACCGTCTGCACCACCAATAATGGCTATAGCAGCAGCATCTTGCATCGTAAATGAAAAGCCAGGTACGGCATTAAGTGCTATCGCCCCTAATAAGGTCGCAAAAATACCAAACTGAGCAGCGGCACCTAATAACAAGGTTTTCGGGTTAGCAATTAGCGCACCAAAATCGGTTAATGCCCCTACGCCCATAAAGATCAGTAGCGGAAATACACCTGTCTCAATCCCAACATGATAAGCAAAGTAAAGTAAGCCGCCTTCTTCAGTAAAGCCTGCATTAGGGATATTGGCCAAAATAGCGCCAAAACCGATAGGTAGCAGTAAAAGTGGTTCAAAACCTTTCACAATGGCTAAAAATAATAACAAACACCCTACTGCCATCATCAATACTTGGCCGCCAGAAAAATTGGCAATACCCGTTTCAGACCAAAAGGCCATTAATCCTTCCATTTTGACCTCTTATGCTAATGCAAGTAATGCTGAACCGACTGTCACGCTGTCACCTTGCTTAACAGCAAGGTTAGCGATGATACCGTCTTGTGGTGCGCGAATTTCGGTTTCCATTTTCATAGCTTCTAAAATAATGACCACCTCACCGGTTTTAACCGCTTGGCCGTTGCTTACAAGCACTTTAAAGATATTTCCCGATAGAGGCGCAGACATAGTACATTTAACCTCACCAGCAGAGGCTGGAGCAGCTTGAGCTGGTGCACTGGCCACTGATGTTGCTGATGTTGGCGCAATATTGCTAATGTCACCGCCCTCACTGACTTCAACGACAAAGCTTTGACCATCAACATTAACGGTATAGGTTTGTGGGCCTTTATCAGCAGTAACCTGCAAATCATCTGCGCTCGGTACGGGTTCAAATGCATCCGGATTGCCACGATTTTTAAGAAACTTAAGACCAATTTGATTAAACAACGCGTAAGTCATGACATCGTCATCTAACTCAGCCGCTAAACTAAAGCCCTGTTCTTTTGCAGCTTGTTCAAGCTCAACACGTAATTTATCCAGTTCTGGTGCAATCAAATCTGCGGGACGGCACGTAATCGGTGACTCGCCTTTTAACACACGTGCTTGTAGCTCTGCATTAACCGGCGCTGGAGTGGCACCGTATTCGCCTTTTAGTACGCCTTCGGTCTCTTTGGTCATGGATTTGTAGCGCTCGCCCATCAATACGTTAATCACGGATTGTGAGCCAACAATTTGCGAGGTAGGTGTCACTAATGGTAAAAAGCCAAGATCTTCACGTACCCGTGGGATCTCCTCAAGCACGGCATCCATTTTGTCTGCAGCTCCCTGCTCTTTTAATTGGTTTTCCATGTTGGTTAGCATGCCGCCAGGCACTTGTGCACGTAAGATACGTGAATCAATCCCTTTTAACGCACCTTCAAAGCGCACGTATTTTTTACGCACTTCACGGAAGTATGCGGCGATTTCTTCTAACAGCACCATGTCATAGCCCGTGGCTCTGTCAGTATCTTCGACCATAGCAACAAGTGTTTCAGTGGCACTGTGACCATAAGTTTGACTCATTGAAGAGATCGCGGTATCCAGTACATCAACCCCGGCTTCAATCGCCTTTTGATAGGTTGCGGTGCTTAACCCTGTGGTGGCATGACAATGCATCGAAACCATTAAGTCAGTTTGCGACTTTAAACGGCTAATAAGCTCATAGGCCTGCATTGGCTTAAGTAAACCAGCCATATCTTTAATACATAAAGAATCTGCGCCCATGTCTTCTAAACGCTTAGCCATATCCACCCAGGTATCGATGGTATGCACTGGGCTTGTGGTAAATGAAATTGTACCTTGTGCATGTCCGCCAACGTTTTTAACTGCCTTAACTGCCGTTTCAAGGTTACGTACATCATTCATTGCATCGAAAATACGGAACACATCGACACCGTTGGTATGAGCACGCTCGACAAAGCGAGTCACGACATCGTCGGCATAATGACGGTAGCCTAGTAAATTTTGCCCACGCAATAACATTTGCTGCGGCGTATTAGGCATGGCTTTCTTTAATTCACGAATACGGTCCCACGGATCTTCGCCAAGATAACGAATACAAGAGTCGAATGTGGCCCCACCCCATGACTCAAGTGACCAAAATCCAACTTTATCTAATAGCGGTGCAATGGGCAGCATATCGTCGATACGTAACCGCGTGGCCAGTATTGATTGGTGGGCGTCACGTAGGACAACATCGGTTAGTGCTAATGGCTTGCTCATATTGACTCCAAATTTATTTCGCGCGGTATTGATGTATCGCAGAGGTAATTGCGCTTACCAGCTTAGGATCTAATGCTGACTGAGCCGATGCTCTTGGTGCTATCGACGCAGGTGTTGGTGTAGCCACTGGCGCAGGAAAAAGCTTTGCAACAATCCCTATACCCACGATCAATAGACTTAAAAAGATAAACACTAGGCCCATGCCCATTATCATGATGCCCAGCGCATCGGATAACTGCTCAGATATCGATGTCATGCTTCCTCGCTTATTTTTCTAACCATTAAATCTTATGTCGTAAATTGTTGAGGCTGTCGATGCACCATCACTGTGCGCGATGGTGACAAGTCGATTTGCAGCCGTAATGTTGAGCCACGGATTAACAATTGCTAATTCAGAAAGCATAAATATTCAATTTAATATCGATTTAATACTCTGTTCCATTGAGTCAACGTCACGATTAACGCGACATAAACTCAAAATCCTGTCACAAAATATAAACAATATACGTCAACATTGCTATCCTTTTGTAAATTGGTCTTACCAAAAAAAATGTTCAATGACAGTGCAGCAAAGGAATGTTCAAAATAAACCACCAATAAATAAAGATTCTATAATTATTTACGTAATTTCAATCTATAAATCACAAAATAGATAACATTAACGGTCAAGCAACATGCCGAAATAGTGCATCATACTTAAGCAAACGAATAAAATAACTGATATTAAGCAATAAAAATGAATAATAATGTAATTAATTAACCTGAACTCGAGATAAGAGATGGAAACAAAATGTTTAATATCAAATCATTAAGGTTCAAATGTTTCAAACTTGTGATTTTTTGCTAACAATACCAATTCCATTAATTATCTGGTCATTCAGCGGGAGTTCTGTGCCTTCTAGGCAAGTAATAGAATTGTAGGCATAGTTGTTCTCGGCAACAGCTCCTGCGTTGCTCTACCTTCTGCATCCATGCAGTCGTACGTCAAAATGCTATTAAGCAGCATGGAAGACACAGAAACCCGCCTTACAGGAGACACTCAGACCGTTCATTTCTTTGTTGCATTGCCTTAAAAGGGAATAACCATTATTTCAACAATGCGCCTCAAACTGAACAATCTGAGTGGCTCTGATTGGTCACATAATTAATAGAATTGGTATAAGGTGAATTAACGCGTCAATAGCTAGCCGATTGCAAGTTCATTCAACGCATTTAGCGAGACAAAAGGCTTTTTGAAAACCTTTCATTATTCCCAGTTCAGATTGGTTAAGAAATATGTACTTGATTGAGCCTAAATCATCACGTTAATGAGCCCAACGAATAGCAGAAAGGATATGAAAGAGGATTAGCAATGTGAATGAGACTAGCAAACAGACATAAAAAAACGCCCTGTATAAATACAGGGCGTTTTTAATATGGTGCGCGTGGGAGGATTCGAACCTCCGACCGCCTGGTTCGTAGCCAGGTACTCTATCCAGCTGAGCTACACGCGCAAAATCGGTACAACATGCCATTTATTAGTAACACAACCATTATAGCTGCTAAAACAATAAATGGCGGAGAAGGAGGGATTCGAACCCTCGATGGGATTTAAAGCCCATACTCCCTTAGCAGGGGAGCGCCTTCGGCCACTCGGCCACCTCTCCGCAAAAATGGTGCGCGTGGGAGGATTCGAACCTCCGACCGCCTGGTTCGTAGCCAGGTACTCTATCCAGCTGAGCTACACGCGCGAAATTTGGGTTTTGGTGAAACATGAATGGTGCGCGTGGGAGGATTCGAACCTCCGACCGCCTGGTTCGTAGCCAGGTACTCTATCCAGCTGAGCTACACGCGCATTCATGGTTAACACATTAATAGTAAATGGTGCGGATGGGAGGATTCGAACCTCCGACCGCCTGGTTCGTAGCCAGGTACTCTATCCAGCTGAGCTACATCCGCATCGATTTTACTATTTTAAGAAATGGCGGAGAAGGAGGGATTCGAACCCTCGATGGGATTTAAAGCCCATACTCCCTTAGCAGGGGAGCGCCTTCGGCCACTCGGCCACCTCTCCGTTTTCTTGGCGCACATATTACTGTTTGACGAAAATAAGTCAAACCCTTTTTAGGGATCCTATCTTCATTTGGACTGTTTTTAATCACATTGGGGATAATAGCTTCAAATAGTCGTGAAAACTGTATTCATTTTTACGAATATTACTTTAAAAAATGATTTTCAAAGACTTTTTTATACCGCTCAAAAATGATCATTTACTCAAAAAACAAAAAAGTCAGCAAACTGCTGACTTTATTTTTATCGGACAAAATAGCCGAAATTAGTAATTGCCACCTTCTGGAGGCGTACCTGATTTCTCAGATTGAATACGTTGGTAGATCTCTTCACGGTGAACCGATACTTCTTTAGGTGCATTAACACCAATACGTACCTGATTACCTTTAACACCTAACACAGTAACGGTGACTTCATCACCAATCATTAATGTTTCGCCTACACGACGAGTCAAAATTAGCATTCGATTGCTCCTTTAGTTCAATCTGCATAACACGCTTTGTCCGTAATATGCGTTTATTATAAGGTTCGCTCTACATAAAATCATAGTATCTATTTCTAAATACGTCAGTTTATAAAGCATTATCTATTCGGAAATTTTAAAGTCTGACGAAAATATCAACTATCAATACGTAATAAGTCCAAATTCATCATATTTGCACTCACCACGGTGTTAAATAAATCTAAACAGCAAAACCAATAACAAAACGACAGAGATAAAACCATTAATGACCTGTGTACGCACACAGTTGCAATCACAACTTATTACCCTAGTAATCCCTTTAAACGCTTTTTACTGTTAGCGAGTTACTTCACTATGCCAAATCTACTGTTAGCACTCAAGTTATAAAGTTGAATATCTTAGACTTTATGCCCTAAGTGCCAATTAAAGCGCTATTTTGGCTAAATGTTAGCTCAAACGCTCAGTAATCCAAGGTTCAACAGATGCTAATGCAGCCGCTAAGTTCTCAGGTTGTGTGCCACCAGCTTGAGCCATATCAGGGCGTCCACCGCCTTTACCGCCTACTTGCTGAGCGACCATAGCAACCAGTTCACCTGCTTTAACTTGTTTAGTTAAGTCATTGCTAACACCCGCAATCAGGTTAACTTTGCCATCTTTTGCAGTGCCAAGCACAATAATGGCTGATTTAAGCTTCTGCTTTAATTCATCTTGCAAACCACGCAATGAGCCAGGGTCTACGCCCTCCATCAATTTAACCAGCACTTTAACGCCATTAATGTCTTTAGCATCACCTGCCATATCCGCGCTGGCTGCAGCCGCTAATTTATCTTTAAGTTGCGATAACTCTTTTTCAAGCTGCTTCACTTTATCTAATTGGGCTTTTAATTTAGTCACAACAGATGCATTGTCTGATTTGAGCAACTGCGCAGCTTCTTCTAGCATCGCCTGTTGCTCTGCAACGTAGCTCATAGCCGCAGCACCCGTTACGGCTTCAATACGACGTACACCCGCAGCGATACCGCCTTCGGAAGTGATTTTGAATAAACCGATATCGCCCGTGCGGCCAACGTGAGTACCGCCACACAATTCAATAGAAAAGTCACCCATCGTCACAACACGTACTTGGTCATCGTACTTTTCACCAAATAGCGCCATAGCGCCTTTTTCTTTGGCTTCATCAATGGCCATTTCGGCAGTTTTTAATTGATGATTACGACGGATCTGGGTGTTAACTAATTCTTCTACCGCTTTTAATTCTGACGGTTTAACCGCTTCAAAATGTGAAAAATCGAAACGCAGACGCTCAGGATTCACTAACGACCCTTTCTGTGTAACATGTGAACCTAATACTTGACGTAATGCAGCATGCAACAAGTGAGTCACAGAGTGATTTAACTGAGTACGGTGACGTAATTTTTTATCCACTTGTGCAGATAACGTTTGCCCTACGACTAATTGACCTTGCGCTAATTGGCCTTGATGACCTGTCGCTTGACCAAACTTTTGAGTATCACTCACTGTAAATTCAATACCTTGAGCCGTTAACAAGCCTTTATCACCAACCTGCCCGCCTGATTCAGCATAAAATGGGGTATTGGCTAAAACGACAATAGCATCTTGACCAGCAACAACTTGCTCAACAGCTTTACCATCAACATATAAACCCGTTACCGTTGACTCACCCGTAAGCTCGGTATAGCCACAGAACGCGGTTTCAGCATCAATAATTAAATTACTGTTGTAGTCTGCACCAAAGTTACCTGCAGCTTGAGCACGACGCCTTTGCTCTGCCATTGCGACTTCAAAACCCGCTTCGTCAACATGAATATCACGTTCGCGACATACGTCAGCCGTCAAATCGACAGGGAAGCCATAAGTGTCATACAGTTTAAAGACCGTTTCACCATCTAGCGTGTCGCCTTTAAGGGTATTTAATGCGCCGTCTAAAATGACTAAGCCGCGCTCTAGGGTTCGGGCAAACTGTTCTTCTTCTGCTTTTAAGGCTTTTTCAACAATCGCCTGCATGGCTTTTAAGCCGTTTGCCGCATCGCCCATCACGCTGATTAGCGTCGGCACTAATTTGTAGAAAAAGGCATCAGTTGCGCCTAACTTATTACCATGGCGCACTGCGCGGCGAATAATACGGCGCAGCACATAACCACGCCCTTCGTTTGATGGCATAACACCGTCAGCGATTAAAAAAGCACATGAACGGATATGGTCAGCAATAACGCGTAGCGATTTATTTTCTAAATCGGAGACACCAATAATGTCAGCAGCTTTAGCGATTAATTGCTTAAAGATATCGATTTCGTAGTTTGAATGAACACCTTGCATGATGGCTGCAATACGCTCAATACCCATACCGGTATCAACTGAAGGTTTAGGTAATGGCAACATTTCACCGTCGGCTTGACGGTTATATTGCATAAATACAATATTCCAAATTTCAATAAAACGATCGCCATCTTCTTCTGGAGTGCCAGGACGACCACCCCAAATGTGATCGCCATGATCATAGAAAATTTCACTGCATGGACCACAAGGACCGGTATCACCCATTTGCCAGAAGTTATCTGAAGCGAACGCAGCACCTTTGTTGTCACCGATACGGATCATGCTTTCAGCAGGTACGCCAATTTTCTGGGTCCAGATGTCATAAGCTTCATCATCGGTTTCATAGATGGTGACGCATAAACGTTCTTTAGGCAGTTTTAAGGTTTCGGTTAAAAATGTCCATGCAAAACGAATCGCTTCTTCTTTAAAGTAATCACCGAAACTGAAGTTACCGAGCATTTCAAAAAAAGTATGATGACGTGCGGTATAGCCTACGTTGTCTAAATCGTTGTGTTTACCACCCGCACGAACGCAGCGTTGTGAAGATGTCGCACGTGTATAATTTCGCTTATCCATGCCGAGGAACACATCTTTAAACTGGTTCATACCCGCATTGGTAAATAACAGTGTTGGATCGTTTGTGGGAACGAGTGAGCTGCTATCAACAACCTGATGTCCGTTATCTTCAAAATACTTTAAAAAAGCACTTCTTAACTCTGCTGTAGTCTGAAACATGAAATGGCCCTGAAATAGAAGAATACAAAGGTAACCAGCTTGACATGCAAGCCAGTAAATGTAGGCATTATATACTGAATTTAACGCAAGAAGCGAGACGAGCGAGCCGATTATCATCTGAGCAAAAATCGATGAATGAACGATACATTTCACAGCCATTCTCAACAGATGAAACATGTTTGCTCATTAAGTGTCTTATTAGATTTTTTACTGATTCTAGGGTCTGTTGTTCTTTGATGGTTGAATTTTGTTCGAGTTAAAAACGTTTTAATCGAGACGAATGGATTGATGCCTAGTCATCTAAGCAAAGTACATTCAACAAAGAGTAAAACGTTTTTAGCCGAACCTTTCGGGCAGCGTTTGTTGACCACTTTTACGGCGTAATCTACTTTTTATGTAGAATAACTATACCTCACAGTTTCTGCAGCGCAGTAATATATGTAAGTAGTGGCCAACAATTCGCTGCAAAAACAACCTTGAAAGATTAATAGGCCCTAAGATTAGGTCAGATTAAATATAACGCGGAACAGTGCTTAGGCGTCTCACATAAAAAGTAGGTACAGAATTTGAGTTAGAAGTGTATCGCGAGGAAATTTAAGACACTGACGCATTAAATAATTACGCTTTAGATAGAGATAACTGAAGAAAGAGATAACTGAATCGTTTTAATATTTACCGCGTTTTCTATAAAAAAATCGCGGTGCACAATATGCGCACCGCGACACTTTATTCATTTTACTTGTCAATCTATGAGTCAGATGACTAAGGCTTAATTAAAAAACTTCGCCCGTTTCTAAATCAATGTTTTCATCACCGTCATCAGCACTTGATGAACTGCCTGTACCACTAGCAAGTAACATTGAACGTAAGGTAGTATCAATTTCTGTCGCAATGGCTGGGTTTTCAGTTAAGAATTTACCTGCATTTGCACGACCTTGACCAATTTTCTCACCTTTGTAGCTATACCATGCACCGGCTTTGTCGACGATTTTGTGAAGTACACCTAAATCAACTAATTCGCCGGTACGGTTAATACCTTGGCCATAAAGAATTTGGAATTCAGCTTGTTTAAAAGGCGCTGCAATTTTGTTTTTAACGACTTTAACGCGTGTTTCGTTACCCACTACTTCATCACCGTCTTTTACAGCACCGGTACGACGAATATCTAAACGTACAGAAGCATAAAACTTAAGTGCGTTACCACCTGTTGTGGTTTCTGGGTTACCAAACATCACACCAATCTTCATACGGATTTGGTTGATGAAAATAAGTAAAGTATTT
The DNA here is from genome assembly GCF_059758095.1 of Shewanella sp. MF05913. NCBI lineage: Bacteria > Pseudomonadati > Pseudomonadota > Gammaproteobacteria > Alteromonadales > Shewanellaceae > Shewanella > Shewanella sp. MF05913. The sequence continues at coordinate 41,185 of NZ_JCAYNT010000023.1, read as the reverse complement.
GACTGCTTAAGGTTACCCGCAAGCTTACGCATTGCCTGGCTCATCATACGTGCGGCTAGGCCCATGTGTGAGTCACCGATTTCGCCTTCGATTTCCGCTTTAGGTGTTAGTGCTGCTACCGAGTCGACAATAATCACATCAACAGCGCCAGAGCGAGTTAAGGCATCACAAATCTCAAGGGCTTGCTCACCAGTATCTGGCTGAGAACACAATAAGTTATCAATATCTACGCCAAGCTTTTTCGCATAAATAGGATCTAATGCGTGCTCTGCGTCGATAAACGCACAGGTTTTACCTTGACGTTGAGCTGCTGCAATCACTTCGAGTGTTAATGTTGTTTTACCTGATGACTCTGGTCCGTAAATTTCAACGATACGGCCTAGAGGTAAACCACCAGCACCTAGGGCGACGTCCAATGAAAGTGAACCGGTAGAGATAGTTTCAACATCCATTGTGCGGTCTTCGCCCAATTTCATAATTGAGCCTTTACCAAATTGCTTTTCAATTTGGCTTAATACGGCGGCAAGTGCTTTCTCTTTGTTTGGATCAACCTTCATTGTAAAACCCTCTTAAGGCATTCAATACGTTTAGTAAAATGCGATTTTTATTTAGGTGAGATGTTATAACTCATCTCAATATGTTCATCAGTATACTGTATAGTCATACAGTATCAAGTGTTGATCGTAATTTTTTTTATTCCTAGCCGAATTGCCTTTTTACATCAATATTTTACCCACCAAGCATTTTTATTGTGAATTGATTTATACCCCGAAGATAAAAATTGTTAATATTAGCGTCATAAAGTTTCATGCCCCAAGATTGATAGAGTGAAGAGTCCATAATGACTGTAATTGATACCAGCGATTTAGAAAAACATACCCCGATGATGCGACAGTATTTGAGCTTAAAAGCCGCTCATGCCGACATGTTGCTGTTCTATCGAATGGGCGATTTTTACGAGTTATTTTATGATGATGCTAAAAAAGCATCTGAACTGTTGGGCATTTCATTGACCGCTCGCGGTAAAAGCGGTGGCGACCCAATCCCAATGGCGGGTATTCCTTATCATGCTGTTGAAGGCTACTTAGCTAAGTTGGTACAGATTGGCCAGTCTGTGGCCATTTGTGAACAAATTGGCGATCCTGCTACATCAAAAGGCCCAGTTGAACGTCAAGTGGTACGTATTGTGACTCCTGGCACATTAACTGATGAAGCGCTATTACAAGAGAAGCAAGACAACTTACTCGCGGCGCTTTATCAAGGTAAAACGGGTTTTGGTTATGCCACGCTCGACATTTCATCAGGACGTTTTGTTGTTGCGGAACTACCGACTCGTGAAGCATTAGAAGCAGAGTTACAGCGTACTCATCCAGCTGAATTACTTTACAGCGAAGATTTTACTGACATGCTGTTAATCAATAACATGAAAGGGATCCGACGCCGCCCTGAATGGGAATTTGATTACGATACCTGTGTCAATTTATTGCTCAATCAATTTGGCACTAAAGATTTGCATGGCTTTGGTATTAGTGACGCACGCTTAGCATTACAAGCTGCAGGCTGCTTAATGCAGTATGTCAAAGACACCCAAAAAATGGCCTTACCGCACATCAATTCGATTGTGCGCTTTAATCAATCTGAATCAATCATTTTAGATGCTGCGACTCGTCGCAACTTAGAGCTAACCCAAAATTTATCTGGCGGCCGTGATAACACCCTGGCATGGGTACTCGACAATACAGCAACGCCTATGGGCAGCCGCATGTTGCAACGTTGGATCCATGAACCACTTCGCGACCGCAAAGCCGTTCAATTACGCCACGGCGCTGTAAATGAATTAATTGAACAAGACCTTTACCACACTCTGCACGAGCAACTGAAAAGCTTAGGTGATATTGAACGTATTATGGCCCGCCTTGCTTTGCGCAGTGCCAGACCACGTGATTTTTCGCGTTTAAAGCAAGCTTTAGCATTGCTGCCGACCATTCAACAAACGCTAGCAACTTGCCAGCAACAGCAAATGTCTACGTTAGCGGCGCAATTGGGTGAGTTTCCTGAGCAGCACGACTTGCTCGAACGCGCTATTGTCGATAACCCACCGATGTTAATTCGTGATGGCGGCGTGATTAAAAGCGGTTACCATGCTGAGTTAGACGAATGGCGTAAGCTGAGTGAAGGCGCCAATGATTACTTGGTCGAAATGGAAGCTCGCGAAAAACAGCAAACTGGGATCAGTACTCTCAAAGTGGGCTATAACCGCGTGCATGGCTATTACATTGAAGTCAGTCGCTTACAAGCAGATAAGGTCCCATTAAGCTATCAGCGCCGCCAGACACTAAAAGGAACTGAACGCTATATCACCCCAGAGCTTAAAGAATACGAAGAAAAAGTACTTTCAAGCCAAGGTAAAGCGTTGGCAATAGAAAAACAGCTATGGGAACAACTGTTTGACTTACTGTTACCTAAATTACAAGAACTGCAAATCTTCGCCACTGCAGCCGCACAGTTAGATGTATTAAGTAACTTTGCCGAACGAGCAGAAACCCTCAATTATCAGTGTCCACAAATGACAAACGATATCGGAATTCATATTGATGCAGGTCGCCACCCTGTGGTTGAGCAGGTGAGTCAATCAGCCTTTATTGCCAACCCAGTTAGCCTGACGCCTCAACGCAAAATGTTGATCGTAACCGGCCCCAATATGGGCGGTAAGTCAACTTATATGCGTCAGGTAGCACTTATCACTTTAATGGCTCACATTGGGTGTTTTGTGCCCGCAGATTCTGCTCAAATTGGTGAAATTGATCGAATATTTACACGTATAGGTGCATCAGACGATTTAGCATCGGGTCGTTCAACCTTCATGGTAGAGATGACCGAAACAGCCAATATTTTGCATAATGCGACAGCCAATAGTTTGGTATTAATGGATGAAATAGGCCGAGGAACCTCAACCTATGATGGTTTGTCGCTAGCGTGGTCTGCTGCTGAATATCTCGCTAAACAAGTCAGTGCGCTGACCTTGTTTGCAACACATTATTTTGAGCTAACTCAATTGCCAGAATTATTACCAGCCGTAGTCAATGTGCACTTAGATGCGATTGAACATGACGATACCATTGCCTTTATGCATGCCGTTCAAGAGGGTGCAGCCAGTAAAAGTTATGGTTTACAAGTTGCCGCATTAGCCGGTGTGCCAAATCAAGTGATCAAAGCGGCTAAACATAAACTGCATCAACTCGAAAATCGCGATAGTGCAGTATCAGAACATGCACCATCACAAGTGAGCATGAATTTACTTGCGCCGATGCCGGAGCCTTCACCCGCTTTGGTTAAGCTAACGCAAATAAATCCTGACGATTTTACGCCTAAGCAAGCTCTTGATTTATTGTATGAATTAAAACGTTTAGCACGCTAGGACCACAAAAAACAGGCCATAAAAAGGACACTGCAATGTGTCCTTTTTTATTGTGGGCAAGTTAACATTACTCTTAATATGCTAAATATTAATCCCTAAAAAGCGCTTCTACTGACAATCCTTGCGAGCCGAGTAAATCTTTTAGACGCTTTAACGCTTCAACCTGAATTTGACGAACTCGCTCGCGCGTTAGCCCTATTTCAGCCCCCACGTTTTCGAGTGTTGATGGTTCATAGCCTAACAAACCAAACCGTCTTGCAAGCACTTCACGTTGTTTCGTATTAAGCTCATTTAACCAACCTACAATTGAGTTAGATAAATCTTCACTTTGTACTCGATGATCTGGCCCAACGGAGTCGTCGTCAGCAATCACATCTAATAATGCTTTTTCATTATCGCCACCTAAAGGTGAATCAACGGAGGTAATTCTTTCATTCAGTTTAAGCATGCGACTCACATCGCCCGTTGAAACATCGAGTTTTTCAGCAATTTCTTCCGCGGTGGGTTCATGGTCAAGTTTTTGTGCAAGTTGCCTTGCAGTGCGAAGATAGACATTTAATTCTTTTACAACATGGATAGGAAGTCTGATCGTGCGAGTTTGATTCATAATGGCACGTTCAATGGTTTGTCTAATCCACCAGGTCGCATAAGTCGAAAAGCGGAAACCACGTTCAGGGTCAAACTTTTCTACCGCTCTGATCAGGCCTAAATTGCCTTCTTCAATGAGATCGAGCAACGCTAAACCACGATTGTTGTATCTTCTGGAAATTTTAACGACAAGACGTAAGTTACTTTCTATCATGCGGTTGCGAGATTTTTCGCAGCCTTTGAGGGCTTTACGTGAAAAATAGACTTCTTCTTCAGCTGTAAGCAAAGGAGAAAAACCAATTTCACCTAAATATAATTGAGTGGCATCGAGGTTTTTTTGTAAGTCTTCTTGGACTTTGTCTTCTATTTCGAGTTGCTGCACCAAATCGCCTTTTTTGGCTGCAACCTCTTGTGGTTGTTTAGCTAGATCGACAAGTGGTTCTGCTATAGCAGTACTGTTTTTGCGGCTCATAATTGCTCTCCCAAACCTAATTTGTGATATGTAATCTACTTCACTTGCCTATCCTCCGTTATTTATGTTGCTAAACAATTACTGTTTAGGTAGATATCGTAATGGGTTAACCGACTTGCCGTGATAACGCACTTCAAAATGAAGCATCACTTGGCTTGTCCCTGTACTGCCCATTTTTGCAACTGTTTGGCCTGCGCTAACATATTGCTTTTCTTTAACCGTAATCGTGTCTGCATGAGCATAAGCACTTAAAAAATCATCGTTATGTTTGATAATCACTAAGTTGCCATATCCTCGAAGCGCATTGCCTGCGTATACGACTCTACCATCTGCTGCGGCCTTAATAATGTCTCCGCGATTACCAGCAATCTTAATACCTTGATTGCCTTGTTCTGACGCCGAAAAATACCCGATTATTCGACCTCTAACTGGCCAGTGCCATTGCTGAACTTGTTGTGGCAAGTTTGCGACAGGACCGTTTGCATTTTGGTTAACTATTTGTTGGGTAGTTGTTACAGAATACGCAGGCTTTACTTTGTGATCAAGATCTTTTTTCGTTCTGTCTGATACGACCACTGGCTGTGGCTTTGCGACTGCAACAGGTTGGATTGTTTGCGATTCAGTACGACGGGGAACCGATGAGTATGGCTGAGTAATGGCTTTAGTTTGCACCGGTGAAGCATAAGCTTGTGGTGCGCTAGCACCAGTAGACACTGAACTATTAGCGCTTGCTAAATTAAGTGTTTGCCCTGGATAAATAGTATAAGGCGCGTGCAGATTATTCTCTCTAGCAAGCGCAGCAAAGTGTCGCCCAGCGCCCCATGCAATAGAATACAAAGTATCACCTTTTTTTACGGTGTACTTATGGGTTTTAAGCGAGCCTTTGTGATAACGAGGACCATGATTTTTTGATGATAAACTATCAACCGGCGCGGGACGTTCAGCTTGAAAGCTACATCCTGTCAGCATGATTGCTAAGACCAAACCATTTGGCCAACCGGTATTCATCAAACAATGTCCTTAAGGAAAATACATAGGCGCACAGCGAATAGGCGCATTTTACATGATAAAGCATCACTCAGATCAAAACATGAAGCAGAACTCATGTTTTAGGCTAAATCACCATTGATTAATGGCACAAATTTAACCGCTTCGATTATTTCAGAATGGAACGTTGCGCCAGTACGAGTAATTTTAAGCAATTGTTGTGTATCTTCGCCCACGGGAATAATTAATACCCCGTTATCAGCAAGCTGTTCAAGTAATGCTTGTGGGACAGAAGCCGCCGCAGCGGTCACCATAATGCCATCAAATGGACCACGATTAGGCCAACCTTGCCAACCATCACCGTATTTAAATGACACATTGTGCAAGTCTAGGCGCTTAAGCCTTTGTCTGGCTTGAATTTGCAGGGCTTTAATTCTTTCTATTGTACAAAGCTCTGGAATGAGCGAAGCAAGCACTGCCGCTTGATAACCCGAACCAGTACCAATTTCGAGTACTTTTTGTGGGTTATGCTGCAGCAAAAGCTCTGTCATGCGCGCCACAATGTACGGCTGAGATATTGTTTGACCTTGGCCAATGGGTAACGCGGTATTTTCATAGGCTTTGTGCGCTAAGGCGTCGTCGAGAAATAACTCACGCGGGGTGGTGGCCACTGCGTGTAATACCGCAGGGTGGCGGATCCCAGCATCAGACAACTTTTTTGCCAAATTCATTGCTGATGTTGAAGCAACCCTAGTCATATTTTTGTTATCCACTCAGCTAATCCGTTTAGTTGATTGTATGCAGTTAAATCGACAGTTAACGGTGTAATCGACACGTACCCGGCTGCAACAGCACCAAAATCAGTGCCTTCGCCAGCGTCTTGTTCACTGCCAACTGGACCCAGCCAATAGATATCTTTACCAGCAGGGTCTTGGGTTTTTATCATACCTTCCGCTTTGTGCCTGGCACCTAAACGAGTGACTTTAATCCCTTTAATTTGATCAACTGGTAAGTCTGGCACATTCACATTTAAAATTTGGTCGCTATTAACAGGGTGTGCTAATAACCCTTTTACAATTTTTGCAGCATAGACAGCAGCACTATCATAGTGAGTTAACGATTTACCCACTAACGAAATTGCTATCGCCGGTAAACCTAAAAAGCGCCCTTCCATCGCAGCCGCAACGGTCCCTGAATAAAGGGTATCATCGCCCATATTGGCACCCGCATTAATGCCTGAAACCACAATGTCGGGCTCATCTTGGCACAACTGCCTAATGGCTAAATGCACGCAATCAGTAGGTGTACCATTGACTGAAATATAACCGTTATCTAAGTTATTAATTCTTAATGGATTAGTCAAGGTTAATGAATTGCTCGCGCCTGAACAATTTCGATCGGGCGCAACGGTAAGCACTTGTGCAAACTCACTCAGTGCCTGGGTTAATGCGATAATACCTGGGGCATTAACACCATCATCATTACTGACTAAAATATTAATCATTGCTTAGGGCTCTTTATTCGGTTGCTGTTCATCTTGCAATAAACGCTGCGCTTGTTGTTCTGCCACCATGATTTGTCTTTGTTGTTCTTGGACATCTTGATAATCAGCAAGCTCACGCAACACAGATGTCGCATAACTGCCTGCTGGCAGCATAAATTCAAGCGTTAATACATCGTCGTTAAACTGCCATTTCATCCCTTGCGGCTCAAGTAAAAGAGGTCGTCTTTCTTGGGAGAGTCCTGCATTTTCAAGGCCAGATAAATCATCGGAATAATCGCTTAACGGCGCCATTTCAAGTGCCAGCGCATCATCTTTTGCCAAGGGAATTCCACGCCCCCAAAGAGGAGCAGATAATTGAATGTCTTTTTCAGCTAGGCGGGAATTAAGCACATCATCCCACGCATCAACAGTAAAATAACTCTTGCTGCCCGCTAACATCACACAATCACCTGCGATGGTATTGATTTGTTGTGTGGCTAAGCGATGTGACACCACTAAGTTAAATATGTTTGATCGCACTGCAGACAAGTACATGCTGCGTTTATTGCGATCTTTTATATTACGGCCGCCGCTTAACATCTGACGACCCATGACTAAATTTTTACCCTCGTGACCAAAACGTTGTTCACCAAAATAGTTAGGCACGCCGACTGAAGCAATACGTTGTAAGCGAGATTCAACATCAACTACATCGGTAATATTGCGTAAAGTGAGCACAAAACGGTTGCCTAATAGCGCACCAATGCGCAGTTTTTTACTGTGACGACTACTTGATAAAATAGTGAGTTTATCGCTATTAAGCTGTGCCCACTCTGGGGTTTCTTTGCCAGGAATACGAATGCCAAACCACTGCTCTGTGACGGCGTTTTTGTCTTTTTGGCCAGCATAAGTCACTTCTTTAGGGTGGACTTTAGCAAATTTCGCCAGCATCTCAGCAACATAAACTGTGTTCAGGCCATTTTTTTGAATATGCAACATATGATGCTCGCCTTCACCTGTTGGGGTAAATGGCAAAATTTCTTTCACAATAAAATCACTATTGTGTGTGCGTAAATCAGCTTGGCTTAACGGTTTATCTAGCAGGTAATGTAATTCGTTCATCTGGCAAACATTCTCTATATTATTAACGCGATTGATTAACCATCAGTACGACAGCTTCTACAGCAATACCTTCTTTACGTCCGGTAAAACCTAATTTTTCAGTGGTCGTTGCTTTTACATTGATGTTATCGATATCCGTTTGCAAATCAGCACTTAAACACTCACGGATTGCTTCAATATGCGGTGCCATTTTAGGGGCCTGGGCAATCACCGTGACATCAAGGTTACCTATCACAAACTGCTTTTGACGAGCGAGCTCATAGCAATGCTTCAACAGCTCACGACTATCCGCTCCGGCAAAGTTAGCATCGGTATCTGGAAAGTGTTTACCAATATCGCCTAATGCCATCGCACCCAGTATCGCATCACTGACAGCATGTAAAATCACATCACCGTCAGAGTGAGCAATTAAGCCTGTCTCATAAGGCACGACCACTCCCCCTAAAATAAGCGGTTTGTCGCCACCAAACTTGTGTACATCAAAACCATGGCCAATACGTATATTCATGTTAATCCTTGTGATGAGGTTATCATTACAATAAGGCTATTATGTTTATTGCATAAATTTTAGTGTGTTTATTGCATAAAATTTTTGTGCTTGTTGCATAGTTTTATTGTGCTTGTTGCATAAATAATGCTGCAAGTTGTAAGTCATCAGGGTGAGTCACTTTAATATTATCCACACGACCACTCACTAGCCCTGGCATCACTCCAGCCCATTCCATTGCACTCGCCTCATCAGTAATATTGACCGTTGCAGCAAGTGCCTGAGATAAATTATTTTTCAGCGCAGTGATGGGGAAAAACTGTGGGGTTAATGCGTGCCAAAGTAACGCTCGCTCAACGGTATTGGTGATTAAACCACTGGCATCGCTGCGCTTCATGGTATCGCGCACTGGCGCCGCCAAAATTGCACCTTGAGGGTATTGTTTTAACGATGCAATCAACTTGTTAATATCTTCATGGCGTAAACAAGGTCTGGCTGCATCGTGAACTAACGCCCATGCTGTAGGGTTAATCGACATGGCATGTTCCAGCGCAGCAAGAACTGAGTCAGCTCGCTCACCACCGCCAATCACTTGTATAAGCTTAGGGTGTTTAGCTTGGGGAAGTTGCTTGAAATATTGATCTTGTGGATGCAAAGCGACAATAACCTGATCAATGCGTTCGTGCGACAATAATACATCCAGGGTGTGAGCCAAAATACTTTGCTGACCGAGCATTAGATACTGCTTTGGCTTATTAGTCCCCATGCGACTGCCGATACCAGCAGCTGGAACAATGGCAATAATTGACTGAGGATTATTTTGCATAGTAAACCATTTTTAGAATTATTATAGCCCGTTTAACGCGTCATTATCACTGCACAACTAGCTATGGATTAAACGGTTGATCCCGTGATTCGGTGCTAATTACACGATAAAAGGTTTCGCCTTCTTTAACCATTCCAAGCTCGTTTCGGGCGCGCTCTTCTATCGCTTCAGTGCCACTGAGTAAGTCGATGATTTCTTCTTTGAGGATTTGATTGCGAGCCACCAGCTTTTGATTGCTTTGCTGTTGGGCTTCAATCTGGGTTTGCAGCAAGACATATTCAGAAAAATTATTATCGCCCTGCCATAGCCGATATTGTAAAACAGCCAGTAAACCAATCATTAATAATATTAGTTGTTTCATAATATCAAGTTACGTCGCATTAACCCTTAGAATGTATATTGGATATAGTACAACAAAAAAGGCCACCGAGTGGTGGCCTTTTTAAGCTAAAGCAAAAATTATGCTTGGCCTTTCACTTCTTTAAGACCATTGTATGGTGCTTTTGAACCTAGCGCTTCTTCAATACGCAGTAGCTGGTTGTATTTAGCAACACGATCACTGCGGCTTAATGAACCGGTTTTGATTTGGCCTGCTGCGGTACCTACGGCTAAATCAGCAATCGTTGAATCTTCAGTTTCGCCACTACGGTGAGAAATCACCACGGTGAAACCGGCATCTTTTGCCATTTTAATTGCAGCCAACGTTTCAGTTAACGAACCGATCTGGTTGAACTTAATTAAGATAGAGTTAGCGATGCCGTTGTCGATACCACGCTTAAGAATTTTAGTGTTGGTTACGAATAAATCGTCACCCACTAATTGGATTTTATCACCCATTAATTTAGTTTGGTGAGCAAAACCATCCCAGTCAGACTCGTCAAGACCATCTTCGATAGAAACGATTGGGTAACGTTCAGTAAGACCTTGTAAGAAGAAGTTGAATTCTTCAGAAGTGAATTTTTTGCCTTCACCTTTAAGATCATAAATATTAGCTTCTTTGTCATAAAATTCAGAAGCTGCACAATCCATCGCTAATGTGATGTCTTTACCTAACTCATAACCTGCGTTGGCAACAGCGACTTTAATTGCTGCTAGCGCGGCTTCGTTAGAGGCTAAGTTTGGAGCAAAACCACCTTCATCACCTACTGCAGTTGAATGGCCGTCAGCTTTAAGGACTTTAGCAAGGCTGTGGAATACTTCTGCGCCCATACGTAAACCTTCACGGAATGTCTTAGCGCCAACCGGTTGAATCATGAACTCTTGAATATCAACACTGTTGTCTGCATGCTCGCCACCGTTGATGATGTTCATCATAGGGAGTGGCATTGAATAAACACCAGGAGTACCGTTTAGATCAGCAATGTGCGCATATAAAGGTACGTGCTTAGCAGCAGCAGCGGCTTTAGCAATCGCCAATGAAACAGCAAGAATAGCGTTAGCACCAAATTTAGCTTTGTTTTCTGTACCGTCTAAGTCAATCATAATTTGGTCAAGTTCTGCTTGAGCCAATGCATCTTTACCTTTAATCGCGTCTGCAATTGGGCCATTTACAGCAGCAACAGCTTTTAATACGCCTTTACCTAAGTAACGCGCTTTGTCGCCATCACGAAGTTCTAATGCTTCACGACTACCCGTTGATGCGCCAGATGGTGCTGCAGCCATACCCACATAACCGCCTTCTAAATGCACTTCTGCCTCAACGGTTGGGTTGCCACGCGAATCCATAATCTCGCGACCAATCACTTTAATAATGTTAGCCATAATATCCTCGTACTGTGTCAGTAAATTAAAAAATGTAATAAAAGTTAAAAGCCAATACCAATAAAACCACTCGACAACCTAATATTGCTGATTTATTGGTATGTAACTTTCAGTTTTGTAATTTTATTCTATTTAGAGCTTAGGATAAATCGAATTGGTCTCTGCTTCAACTTAGTTTTAACCGCAGTGAGACATCAATAAGCCGATTATTTGATCTTACGCATATATCATAGACAAAAAAGCCGCTAATGCAGAACATTAGCGGCTAATACGTATTAGCTTATGTCGCGTTTTTGATACGCTGAAGAAGCAGCAATAAAGCCTTCAAATAATGGGTGGCCATCACGAGGCGTTGAGGTGAATTCTGGGTGGAATTGACCAGCAACAAACCAAGGGTGATCTGGCAACTCAATCATTTCAATCAACTTACGATCTGATGACAAACCACTAAACACTAAACCGGCTTTTTCAAGACGTTCAATGAAGTTGTTGTTTACTTCGTAACGATGACGATGGCGTTCAACACAGGTTGTTGAATTGTATGCTGTAGCCGCTCTTGTGCCTTCTTTTAAATGGCATAACTGAGCGCCTAAACGCATTGTGCCACCTAAATCAGAAGATTCATGGCGTTTTTCAACATCACCTTCTTCATTAATCCATTCGGTAATCAAACCCACGACTGGATAAGGTGTTTCAGGATTAAACTCCGTAGAGTGAGCACCTTCTAAACCGGCAACATGGCGTGCAAATTCGATTAACGCAACTTGCATACCTAAACAAATTCCAAAGTAAGGTAAGTTGTTTTCGCGTGCAAATTTAGCCGCAAAGATTTTGCCTTCTACGCCACGTTCACCAAAACCGCCAGGGACTAAAATACCGTCAAGGCCTTGTAATACTTCTTCGCCTTTAGCTTCAACCGTTTGTGAATCAATGTATTTGATGTTCACGGTAACGCGGTTTTTTAAGCCTGCATGTTTTAATGCTTCGTTAACTGACTTATAAGCATCTGGCAATTCAATGTACTTACCTACCATACCAATAGTGACTTCACCATTTGGATTGGCTTCTTGGTAAATAACATTTTCCCACTCAGACAAATCAGCTTCGTTGCAGGTTAAATTAAAACGTTTGATAACTAAATCATCTAACCCTTGTGAACGCAGCAACGCTGGGATTTTGTAGATGCTATCAACGTCTTTTAATGAAATAACAGCACGTTCTTCTACGTTACAGAATAACGAAATTTTTGCTTTTTCATTGGCTGGGATCGCACGGTCGCCACGACAAACCAATACATCCGGCGCAATACCAATAGAACGCAACTCTTTAACAGAATGCTGCGTTGGCTTGGTTTTAATTTCCCCTGCGGCACCTAAGAATGGCACTAAGGTTAAATGCATAAATAAAGTGCGTTCACGTCCTAGTTCTGCACCTAATTGACGGATAGATTCAAGGAAAGGTAATGACTCGATGTCACCTACCGTGCCGCCAATCTCTACGATTGCAACGTCATGACCTTCACCACCGGCAAGCACTTTTTCTTTGATGGCGTTGGTGATGTGTGGAATAACCTGAATGGTTGCACCTAAATAATCACCGCGGCGTTCTTTACTAATAACTTCTTCGTAAATACGGCCAGTAGTAAAGTTGTTACGACGGTTCATTTTAGTGCGAATGAAGCGCTCGTAGTGACCTAAGTCAAGATCGGTTTCAGCGCCATCTTCAGTCACGAATACTTCACCGTGCTGAGTAGGACTCATCGTACCTGGGTCGACGTTAATGTATGGATCCAGTTTCATAATGGTTACATTAAGGCCACGCGCCTCTAAAATTGCTGCTAGCGAAGCTGCTGCAATGCCTTTACCTAGTGATGAAACAACGCCACCAGTAACGAAGATATACCTTGTAGTCATGCTGAACCTGAGAAAATGTGTTGGAAAAAAACGTGCTTGTAAGAAAGCACTAGGACGGGGCGATATCATACCAAAGCCACCTCGATTCGACAAACTTAAACGCGCTATATTTAGCTTAATTTGCCTTTTCGTGCTGCTTTACTCGATCCCAATAGCCGTCTAATTCAGTTAATGTATGCTGTTCAATCGCTTTACCGCTGTCGGCCACATATTGTTCAACTCCCCTAAAACGTCGCTCAAACTTAGTGTTTGCTTGGCGTAAAGCTTGTTCAGGATCGACTTTTAAATGGCGAGCTAAATTCACGACTGCAAATAATAAGTCGCCCATTTCATCTTGCACTTTATCTTTAGAGTAATCGGCATCATTAGGCTGCTTATTCACCTCGACGAGCACTTCATCAATCTCTTCATGTATTTTAGCCACAACGGGTTCAAGCTCTACCCAGTCAAAGCCGACTTTAGCCACCCGATGCTGAATTTTTCGCGCTCGCGACAATGCCGGTAACGCTGTGGGGATATCATCAAGGGCTGAGTGCAACTGTTTTTGTCGACGCTCATTAGCTTTAAGCTTATCCCATGCTTGGCTCAGGTCCTGAGAATTGGTAATAGGACCACTGATTTGGCCATCAGCCTGAGCAAACACATGAGGATGACGTCGGGTTAATTTATCGCTTATACGCTCAATAACCGTGGCAAAGTCAAACATGCCTTGCTCTTGACCTAATTGGCAATAAAACACAACTTGAAATAACAAGTCGCCCAACTCATCGGGTAACTCCTGCCACGCTTTGCGCTCTATTGTGTCGACCACTTCATAGGCTTCTTCTAGGGTAAAAGGCACAATGGTGGCAAAGTCTTGAGCAAGATCCCACGGGCAACCGGTTTGCGGATCGCGTAATTGCTTCATAATGTCTAATAACGGCTGCATGTTTGCCACGTTGTTTATCCTCTAAATTTGAAAAGCTTTTAAATTAAAAAGGCACCTAGATTAAGGTGCCTTTGCGCTGAGTCTTGCCTTTTAATCTTGCGGGGTTATAGCCGGCGAGATTCAATCACACCATCAACTTGCGATAATTTAGCAATAATGCGCGATAAACCGTCTAGGTTATACAACTCAAGTTCAAGCTCTACCGTTGCGGTTTGGGTTTTCACATCTGATGATGAGCTCATGGCCATCACATTCGATTTTTCAGCGGCTAGCACTGTGGTTAAGTCGCGTAATAATCCACTGCGGTCATGGGATAATACTCGCACTCGAATACGGTATCCGCCAGAGTAGTTTTCGCCCCAAATTACATCAACACTGCGCTCAGGGTGAGCCCGCATGAGCTCTTTTACTTGTTCACAATCACTACGGTGCACCGAAATACCACGGCCCATGGTGATATAACCAAATATTTCATCGCCGGGCACTGGCTGACAACAACGAGCAATATGGCTCATCAAGTTACCAACACCATTAACTTCTACTTGGCCTTTATCTGATTTTTTTGGTTTATGTGATGCTTTCTTAAGAATGTCTTCAACTAAGTCTTCATCCGTATCGACGACTTTGCGGATTTTAGTTTCGGTAAAATTCACCACCTGATTTAACCGTAAATCACCACCGCCAATGGCCGCTAGCATGTCGTCCATCGTGTTAAGATTAAAACGCTCAACAGCCACTGCAGCATCTTTAATTTTTAAACCAACACGCGACAATTCAGATTCGAGCATCTCTTTACCGGCGGCAATATTTTTGTCGCGGTCTTGTTGCTTAAACCAATGTTGAATTTTAGAGCGTGAACGTGACGACTTAATATAACCTAAGTTTAGATTTAACCAGTCGCGTTTAGGGTTAGGCGTTTTTGAGGTGATAATTTCAATGCGCTCACCCGTTTCAACTTGATAAGTAAATGGCACAATTCGGCCATCAACTTTAGCGCCTATACATTTATGTCCTACTTGCGAGTGAATGTAATAAGCAAAATCGAGTACGGTTGAGCCAAGCGGTAAATCGACCACTTCACCGTTAGGAGTAAACACATAAACACGGTCTTCAAATACTTGGCTACGAACCTCATCAACCAAGTTACCACTTTCGGCCACATCTTCTTGCCACTGTAAAATTTTACGCAGCCAGTTAATTTTTTCTTCGTAACCGGTTTGCTTAGTGTTACCCGCGCCTTCTTTATATTTCCAATGCGCAGCAACCCCTAACTCAGAGTCTTGGTGCATTGCTTCAGTACGAATTTGAATTTCGACGGTTTTGCCTTCAGGCCCCACTACTACGGTGTGGATCGATTGGTAACCATTTGGTTTTGGATTGGCCACGTAATCGTCAAATTCGCGCGGAATGTGGTGCCATAAATCGTGCACCACGCCCAAGGCGCCATAGCAATCTTGCAATCGCTCGGTAACAATACGTACAGCTCTTACATCAAACAATTCATCGAATTTAAGATCTTTGCCCTTCATTTTGCGCCAAATACTGTATATGTGCTTTGGGCGACCATACACTTTTGCGCGAATTTCGTCGTTGTCTAAACGCTGTTGCAGTTGCGTGACGAATTTGTCGATAAACACTTCGCGGTCAACACGTTTACCGTCTAACTGTTTGGCAATGTCTTTATAGACTGTTGGGTGCAAATAGCGGAACGAAATATCTTCGAGCTCCCACTTAAGCTGACCAATACCTAAACGGTTAGCAAGAGGGGCATAAATATCGGCGATTTCACGGGCTAACAATACACGAGTTTCTTCGTCAGCATTTTTAACCGCACGCAATAAACACACGCGCTCTGCCAATTTAATGACGACCGCGCGCACATCTTCAACCATCGCTAACAGCATTTTACGAATATTATCGATTTGCGGTTCGGCATCACGCGAATTTTCGCTGACTTTCAGTGCGCCAATGGCATTCATGGTGACAACACTGGCAACGAGTCTTGCTAAATTGTCGCCATACTGTTCAGCTAATTGCTCTTCGTTTAATACACCAGCTTCAAACATTAAAAACAGCACTGCAGCTTGAAGCGTTTCAATGTCCATGTTGAGCGGCGCGAGGATTTCGATCATTTCACGAGCGCGCGCAAGCAATTCAGTATGGGCCAGTTTATTTTTGACCGGTAAGGCCTCAACTTGCTGGATCAATACTAATAATTTTTGAGCGTCGTCTTTGTCGTCGAGATAACGAGCGACCCACTCATCTAATTGGAATGCTTGCGTATTAAAATGTGCTTCGCGAACAGATACCATGAACCCTTCCTTAGCCGCATGACCGACTGATATCTACCAACATTGTATTCTTAAAGGAATAAATGAGGCATTAATTACAACTGAACACGTTATCTTGAAGCCATAGACTTTTTTGTCAATTTAAACGAGCTCAGTTGAACAAATTTATAGCATACCATTTGATATTGCAGTAAATACTGCCAGCTTATTTACATAATTCAAATAAAACCATGGCTTCGGTATGGTGCGTTTGCGGAAACATATCCACTAAACCTACTTTGGCAATACGATAACCATTGGCTAATAATACACTACTGTCGCGCGCTAAACTTGCTGGATTACACGATACATACACTACTTTTTTAGGCTGCATCTTCTGTAACCACTGTAAACTTTCATAGGCACCAGCACGGGCTGGGTCGAGTAATAACTTATCAATTTTACCTAACCAGGCTTGTTCTGATAAGTCAGCACTTAAGTCTGCATGATAAAACGTTACATTGTCTAAGTGATTATCTAAAGCATTTTGCTTAGCCTGCTCAACCATTTCTGGCACACCTTCAACCCCAATCACTTGCGCCGCTTTTTTTGCAAGAGGCAAGCTGAAGTTCCCGACACCACAAAACAAATCAAGAATACGCTCACCCGCTTGAGGGTCTAACCATTCAATAGCTTGGTCCACCATCGCTTGATTAATGGTGCCATTAACCTGGACAAAGTTACCCGGGGTAAATGAACATCGCACACTTTCGGCGGCCAAATGATAATAAGGCAACGTTACAGCTTGCTCAATCGAAGCGAGCGAAGGATAAAGCTGGGTTAGTAGCCCGGCATCATCTTGTAGCAACAGATTAAGCTGATGTTTTTCAGCAAAGCCACTTAACCAGCGAATATCGGAGTTAGGCAGTTTTTTAGTCACTCTGAGTACAACAAAATGACCATTATCAGCCTGAGTCAATTCAACATGGCCGATGCTCGCTTTGGCTTTTAATTGGTTTAAGTTAGCCGCTAAAGGCGTAATTAAATCCGACAAAGGAGCCGCTAATACCGGGCATTGGTTAATTTCAATAATTTGATTACTGTTACCAGCACGAAATCCCAGCTGTAAACGTTGGCTGCGTTTATCTAATACGGTAGCGAGGCGAGCCCTACGTCGATAATGCCAGCCATCGCCAATAATCGCCTCTGCCAACATCTGTGTATCGATAGCATCTGAACTCGACTTAGCCATTAAATCAACCAAGGCTGATTGCTTATAATCACGCTGAGCTTGAATGTCCATATGCTGTAAATCACATCCACCACATCGACTATAATGCTGACAATGAGGTTTGACTCTACTTAACGCTGGACTGGCAATATTGATTAGTTTGGCTTTAGCATAACTTTTCTTTTGCTCAATAAGCTGCACCGTTGCTTGCTCGCCGGGTAACGCACCGGCAATGAACACCACCTTACCTTGAAGCTGTGCCATACCTGCACCGAGGTGGTCTAGTTGGGTGACATCTAGCGTGAGCTTTGCAGATAATTGTTTAGATTTGTTCGGTTTTTCTTTGAAAAATTGTGCCATTTCGGCCTCAGATGTCGAATAAAAAACTAGTCAAGAGTGCGCTGTTTCTGGCAGTCTAGACGCAATAATAGCGATTTAGCATCAGGAACACACCTAACAGCCATGAAAAGTGCCAACAATATGACCAAATACAGCCTACGTTCTTGGGTTCTGGTACTTGCGTTAGCGCCCACAATTGTCGTGGGTATTCTACTTGGAAGTTATTTCACGATAAACCGCTTTTATGAATTGGAAGACACCTTAATTATAAAAGGCAGCAATATTGTTGAACCTTTAGCCATTGCCAGTGAGTTTGGCATTATTAATCAAGACCGCGAATCGACAAAACGTCTTCTGGCGGCATCGCAAATTAATAATGCTTCGTTAATTCACTCCATTGCAGTATTTGACGCTGAAAATCAATTATTTGTAACGTCTCATTATCATAAAGATTTCGAAACAATGCGCTTTAAAAAGCCATTAACGGCACTTATTGGTACAGAACACGAAACCATTGGCGATACGCTCATTATCCGTGTACCCATTATTTCGCATACCGGCCTTGAAAGCTCGTTGCTCAGTAGCTTAAATCGCGTTAGCGATACCGAACAAAACACACAACAAAATCAACATTTCATAAAACCTATTTTCAACAACCAGCAAGAGCAAATTTTAGGCTACATTTCCGTTCTGCTTAATAAAGAAAATGCACTACTCGAGCAACATAGAGCGGCCATAGCGGCCTTTATTATTGTGTTAATAGGCGTGCAATTTAATCTATTTTTTACATTCCGTCTGGTAAAGCATGTTAACCATCCGATTACTGAAATGGTGCGTGTGGTCGCCAAAATTCGTGAGGGTAAACTGGATACACGCCTTGAAGGTAATTTAATCGGTGAGCTTGATTTACTTAAGCGCGGTATTAATGCCATGGCGGGCTCTTTATCCGAATATCACGACGAGATGCAGCAAAATATTGACCAAGCCACATCAGACTTACGTGAAACCCTAGAGCAAATTGAAATTCAAAACGTTGAGTTAGACTTAGCCAAAAAACGTGCCTTAGAAGCAAGCCGAATTAAGTCTGAATTTTTAGCCAACATGTCGCACGAGTTACGCACACCGCTCAATGGTGTCATCGGTTTTGCAAGGCAGTTGTTAAAAACGCCGCTGCATACTAGCCAGCTGGATTACATTAAAACCATTGAACGAAGCGCCAGTAACTTACTGGGTATTATTAACGATATCCTCGACTTCTCTAAACTTGAAGCGGGCAAAATGGTACTTGAAAAAATGCCATTTGCACTGCGTGAAACACTTGCTGAAACGCTTACCATTATTGCTGGCAGCGCCCAAGAAAAGGGTCTGGAGTTGGTCATTGATATTGATAGCAATGTCCCTGAGAGTGTGAGTGGCGACTCTATGCGCGTGAGCCAAATTATTACCAACTTAGTGGGTAACGCGATTAAGTTTACCGACTCTGGCAGTGTCATCCTTAAAATTCACTTAGTCGGTCATGACGAGGACAATATTACTCTTCGATGTGAAGTTATCGATACCGGCATTGGCATCGACGAGAGCCAGCAAGAATATTTATTCCAAGCATTTGGCCAGGCAGATTCTTCTATATCACGCCGATTTGGTGGCACGGGATTAGGCTTAGTTATCACCAAGCGCCTCATTAACCAAATGGGAGGTCAAATTGGCTTTACGTCTGCCCCCAATAAAGGCTCAAACTTCTGGTTTATTTTACCACTTGGGATCAGCCAATTTGAAATAGGCGAAGTCTTGCCAGTCAATGTCCTACAACATAAATCTGTGTTGCTGTATGAGCCTCGCGAGTTGTCTCGAGACACCCTTAACCGCCGGTTAGTCTCTTGGCAGTTAATTTTAACCAATGTTGCAAACCCAGAAAACTTGACCTCGGTACTGCAAAGTCAAAATAGTAAATTTGATTATATTATTATGAGCTGCCATGGTTTTGTTGATAACGCCGAATTAATTCATTTATTACAGCAAGCGCGTCAGCATACTGATTGCTTAGTGCTGTTGCATGACTGTGTTGATCAAGATGTAATTATTAACGTGCTTAAAGCCAATGCAGATGTCCTGCTTAACACGCCAATAAGTGACTTTACCTTAGCACGCCATTTAATATACCCACCCACGCCAGCTACATTAGTCAGCTTGCCTGAACAGCCCATTGTCGAAGACACTCACCGTATTAAGGCCTCTGTGCTAGCGGTTGACGATAATATGGCTAATTTAAAACTAATTGACACTTTATTAAAAGAATTGGTTGTCAATGTGGTGATCGCAAGCAATGGTAAAGACGCCATAAAGCAAGCCCAAGAACATGCATTTGATTTAATTTTTATGGACATTCAAATGCCCGGCACAGACGGTATTACAGCTACCCAACAAATCCGCTTCGCATCGCTTAACCGTCACACCCCTATTATTGCGGTTACGGCTCATGCCATTGCAGAGGAGCGAGAGAAAATTCTCGCCTGTGGCATGGACGGCTTTTTACCGAAACCTATCGATGAAGTATCGTTAAAAGGGGTGATTAATCGCTGGATCACCAAGCCTAAATTTACCCATTTCGACAACACCATATTAAATTGGGATTTGTGTTTAACTCAAGCCAATCAAAAACCAGACTTAGCATTAGACATGCTAAAAATGCTGGTTAGCTCGCTTCCTGAAACGGTTGAGGCTATCGACAATGCCTTAGAAAAACATGATTCTGCAACATTATTACAAGCAGTGCACAAACTGCATGGCGCAACATGCTATTGCGGCGTACCGACAACACAAAAACTTTGTAAAGATATCGAATCAGCCTTAAAGCATAAAATTGATATCGATGATCTTGAACCTGAAATACTAGAGTTACTTGATGAGTTAACTAAGGTAGAATCAGCAGCAAATCAAGTGATAAACCAGCTATCAGTGGATACTCCTAATGACCAGTAAACCCGGATTCTTTAAACGCCTTAAGGCGCTATCTTTACCGCAAAAACAGCTTTTTGCACTTGCCTTGTGTCAACGTATGTTACCTAATTACAAACTATTCTCTGAAGTATGTGAGTTTGGTGAGCCTCAAGTATTAAGCACCGCACTTGAGCTATTATGGCAAAGCCAATACGACAAAAAGCTTAAATTCAATATTGATGTACATTTACAACGTCTCGATGAAAACACTCCAGATCCAAGCGATTTTGAAGCTTATGGTGCCTACCCCGCGATGGATGCTGCTGTTGCTATCGCAACGTTAATGAGTGCTATCGACAGTAAAATTGAAGAAGACATTACCAATATCAGCAAATTATCATCAAGTACCGTCGCAAACTACATTGAAGCGATTAGTGATGAATCATTAATGGATGAAGAGTTAGATGAGTTTGTTTTTTCGCATCCAGTAATGGAAGAAGAAAAAGAGCTTCAAGGTATGTTGCTTGATATTATCGAAGCCAACCCAGACATTAACAGCGAGTTAGTGAAAGGATTACGTAAAGATATAATTGACGCTGGCGTGTCAAACATTGGCATTAGCGAGTAATCGGTACAGGCATTAACTTGAGGCTACAAATTGATGTTTGCAGCCAAGTAAACACCTTGATATCTTAATAACAGCCTTAATAATAGCCTGAATGTTTCAGGCTATTATTCGTTATAATGAGTATGAAGATAAAACCTCATACCTTGCAATATCCCTTATAATACCGACCATAACACGCTGTGATATTGATATTTAAAACGTCAAAGGCCCTATGAAAAAAATTTTCTATCAAGGCTTCACCTTCACCAATCCAAACGGTAAAACCGACAATTGGACACTCGTGATTGGCAATCAAGTTCGCGTAGGCTCGTTATTTGAATTAAGACGACAAGTGCACTTTTTTACCGAACTGGGTATTTTACCTCCGCCAAAAATTGCTAAATAACGCGCATTCACAGCGTGGTGTTCTCAACATTTTTACTCCTCAGCGATAAACCTCAACTGCGGATCTAAACGATAAATCTAAGCGATAAATCTAAGCGATAAAATCGATTATCTACGTCCAACACTCAAATAGTCTTTACATATCAGTATTAATTCAATGGAATGATGAAAAACTATCACCTTGAGCCTAAGTCTAATTGCATCGCAGCGAGTAAAAGCAGTAAAGTGACAACATTATCATTTTGCTAAGGAATTGCGAGGGATGTCTAGTATTCTTACCCCGCTAATCGCTGTCTTCGCCATTATGCTGCTAGGCAGCTTAGTTCAAAAGTTGAGACTGCTTCCCGCCGACACCGATGTCGTGCTTAATCAGTTTGTCTATTATGTGGCCTTCCCTGCTATTTTATTAATTGTATTAGCAGAAACACGTATTGAAGACATTGCTCAATGGGGCTTTATTGCCGGCTTTAGTTTAGCCATGGTAATCACTTATGCATTCGTTATTGCGCTGTCTCTTTGGCAAGCACCAAAGCAACAAGCCATCGCGGCAATGCGTGGATTAAACTCAACCTTTGGCAATACTGCCTTTATTGGCATCCCATTAATGAGTTTAATGTTTCCCAATAACAAAATGGCTCTCGTCGCTGCGGCCATCGCCAGTTTGTTATCAGTCATCATGTTCGCTTTTGCACTGGTGTCTATCGAACTTGCTAGCCGAAACAAACAATCCTCTGAACCAGCCATTTTAATCATGGCTAATGCACTGGGTAAAAACCCTATCGTTGTTGGCAGTGCCATTGGGATCGCATTATCGGCTTGTCATATCAGCCTCCCTAATAGCGTGTCATTGATGTTACATCAATTGGGTAATACCTCGAGCCCTTGCGCCCTATTTGCCATTGGTATGGTGTTAGTCAAAGCCTTACGTCAACAAACAGGCAGTAAGCTGTTTACAGCCAGCTTAATTGCTGAACTCAATGTGATTAACCTGTTTAAGTTGGTCATTCAACCTCTTATTGCCTACGGCTTATTAATTGCATTTGGGGTTGAGCTACAATGGTTAATCATGGGGGTGTTACTAGCCTCACTCCCTACTGCAGCAAGTGTTTACTTACTGGCAGACCGTTACCAGGTGCATGCAAATGTGAGTGCGCAAGCAATACTCTATGGCACGTTAATGACCTTTATCAGCCTGCCGATCATTGAATCTTTATTGAAGACTTACGCTTAAAGTTAATTGAATTAATGATGTGTTCAATCGGCTAATGATTGAGATTGGTATAACTATCGTGCGATTCGTGATTAACAAATAGACAAAGATAATTTTCGGTCTACTACTTTACTGTATAAAAAATCAGTATATACTGTTTATCAATACAGTGGTTTGGTGGTTTCATAGACAGGAATTCATTATGCTTTGCCAACTCAGCATCAACAATTTTGCTATCGTACGTTTTTTAGAACTCGACTTTAAAGCCGGTATGACAAGCATCACCGGGGAAACCGGTGCAGGTAAATCGATTGCAATCGACGCTCTGGGTTTGTGTTTAGGCAACCGCAGTGATGCCAATACTGTGAGACCCGGCGCGAATAAAACCGAGGTCAGTGCACGCTTTACCCTACACGATGTGCCGTTAGCAAAACGCTGGCTTGAAGATAATGATCTCGACGCTGACGACGAATGCATTCTTCGTCGTACCATTAATAGTGATGGACGTTCTCGCGCCTACATCAACAGTAATCCCGTTCCAGTGACGCAATTAAAAGCTATAGGCCAATTATTAATTGGTATTCATGGCCAACATGCCCATCATGCGATGCTCAAAAGTGAGCATCAATTAAATCTGCTCGACAGTTACGCCAACCACAAAATATTACTTGATAACGTGAGCGCTAGTTATGTTAGGTGCAAACAAGTTGAAAATGAACTCAAGCAACTAGAACAAGCTCAGCACGAACGTATTTCACGCCAACAACTGTTGCAATATCAAGTAGAAGAGCTAAACGAATTTAACCTAGGTTTAGACGAGTTTGATGACATTGAGCAAGAACATAAACGCTTGGCAAATGGCACTGATTTAATCGAACGGTGTCAGGCTGGTTTGCACTTACTTACCGAAAGTGACGATGGCAATATTGAATCACTGTTAAATAAAGTCGCCGCCATTGCAGACACGCTTCAAGGCTATGATGAATCACTTGCGCCTATTAGTACCATGCTGAACGATGCGTTAATCCAAGTTCAAGAAAGTGCTAGCGAAATCGAGAGCTATTTAAGCCGTCTTGAATTAGATCCTGAGCATTTTGCTTATCTTGAAAAACGCTTATCAACGGCAATGCAATTAGCACGCAAGCATCATGTAGGCCCAGATAAATTGGCTTTGCATCACCAAGCGCTAATGGCAGAACTCAAAGAACTCGCTGGCGATGAAAGCAAACTTGACGAGATAAGACTGCAATTAGATGCGAGCAGAAATGCCTATTTAGTCAATGCACAGAAACTCAGCCAAAGCCGCAATCGTTATGCTAAAGAGTTAGATAAATTAGTCACCCGCTCAATTCATGAACTTAATATGCCTAAAGGTAAATTTAGCATCGAAGTGAATCACGACCCAGCCAACATTTCAGTGAATGGCTGTGACAACATTGAATTCATGGTGACCACTAACCCAGGGCAACCTTTACAACCGATTTCCAAAGTCGCTTCAGGCGGTGAGCTATCGCGTATAGGTTTAGGTATTCAGGTGATAACCGCTAAAAAAGTCGCAACCCCAACATTAATATTTGATGAAGTTGATGTGGGTATTTCAGGCCCTACGGCATCTGTAGTCGGCAGAATGCTGCGCAGCCTTGGAGAATCAACTCAGGTGTTGTGTGTTACCCATTTACCTCAAGTTGCAGGAAATGGCCATCAACACATGTTTGTAAATAAGTTTAATAAGGCCGGCAGCACTGAAACCACCATGCAAGCACTAGATAAAGATCAACGCGTTAATGAACTGGCACGTCTACTCGGTGGAGACGTAATTACTGAAAACACCTTAGCCAACGCCCGCGAATTATTGCAATAGCGTCATGGCTTATCAAAAGCTAACCATCATATTACCATTGTGTTAAATGGACTTTGAGGATAAAGAGTGATGATGACTTTGTTAAAAACGATAGGCGTGCTGGTTGGGTTAATAAGCAGCTTATTAGTCTTTGCCGTTGTTTGCTTAGTGGCAATCAACGCGTCTGACAGAACAAAGTCTCCAAATACATTATTAGTTGAAAGTTGGCTAAAACAGCAGCCTGTTGAGTCGAATGAAAATGGGTTTACCTATGCCATGGCGTTACTCAACGCCACAAAGGAGAATCAATCGGGCCAATCTACCACGGCGCTCACTTTTAATGCTCAACAGAATAAATTAACAGCTAACTTTAAAGACGCTTGCCAACTAACAGATTGGGATACTTGTAATGCGTTTTTTAGCCACAATAGCGAAACCATTAAACGTGTAATTCATACTCATCAAGCGAATATTGAAAAATACAATACATTAATTACTATGCCTGATTGGCAAGAAAGCGATGAGTCTTTAACAACTCAACACCTACCTCACTGGAGCCTGCTTTTTCAACTAAGGGATTTAAGCATACTTGCAGCAATAAATAGACCTGACTCAACGCCCCATAAAATCGATGTTGATGCTGCGATAGTATTCTTAAACAAAGATGCTCATTTTTGGAATAACGTTTATCACTCCTCTCGTTCGGTATTAAGTCATACTATCGCCAATAATATGCTTAAAAAACAGCTGAGTTTTGCGAGTACTTTAGTGAAAGAAAATCCAAATATCGTGACGAAAAATACTACATGGCAATCAGCTTTTACATTGTCTCAACGTGACTTTGAGCGTATTTTTTCAGGTGAATGGCTATTTGCTCGTAATATCATGCAACAAGCGGTAACAGATGCACAAAAAAACAGCGCGCCATTTTACGAAAAATGGTTGGTGAATACTTTTGTTCATCTCATTGATGATGATAATCTTCGTTCTGAGTATTTCGTCAATGTGGTCAAAGAGCCAGTGTTAACCAGTTCATCAACACTTAAACAGCCTGATTATTGTGGCACTGACAATAAGTTGCAGCAATTATGGCAATTACGCTATAACCCGATTGGTAAAATATTAAGTTGTACTTATTATGAAACAGATCTGAAGCTGCGCGTCGTCAACATGAATAATGAAATAGAACAGCTACGCAACAATTTAATGTTGCCTCAATAAACTTTAGTATCGTTGAGTTTGTAACAACAAGCATCAAATATAAAAAAAGAGCATATAGTGCTCTTTTTTTCGATGTTTAAGGCTTCGTTATAATTTATGGCAGCGTTATAAATAATACACAGCCAACTGCACGCCGATTAATGCAAATATTCCCGCTAAGACATCATCGATCATAATCCCAAAACCACCATGAACTTTGGCATCAAGCCAGCGGATAGGCCAAGGCTTAATTATGTCAAAAAAGCGAAATAATGCGAAACCAAGCACTAACCACATAATACCGACAGGCACCGCTATCATAGTGATCATTAAACCGACCACTTCATCCCACACAATCGCACCGTGATCATGGACGCCCATGTCTTTGGCGGCTTTTCCACAAATATAAAAACCAGCAAGCATACTTAACACAGTAATTAACAAGTATTGCGTTAAGCTTAATTGTTGCATTAATAGCACTATAGGCACAGCCGCTAAGGTGCCAAAGGTACCAGGTGCTTTCGCCGCTTTTCCGCTACCAAAGCCTAATGCTAAAAAGTGAATAGGATTAGCTAAAGACAGCTTATTGACGAATTTATCTTGAGTGATAAGTTTCATAATCGGTTAACTAAAATGTTCAAAAGTTCGGGAAACAGGGACAAATGCCTTACCGTCGTCGACTAATTTAAGTTTATCACCAGCACAGATTTGGCCAATTTTGACAAATTTAACCCCTGCATGGATAAGCGCAGTATCAATAGCGCCACGTTGAGACTCTGGAACAGTAAACGCTAACTCGTAATCTTCACCGCCTGTTAACGCATAACTCAGCGCGTCTTCACGACTTAAGTTGGCTTTAAGTGAAGCAGATAACGGTATTTGATTCACATCTATAATAGCACCCACTTTAGAGGCTTTTAACACATGGCCAATATCTGACATTAACCCATCAGACAAATCAATCGCACTGGTGGCTAATGTTCTTAACGCTTGGCCTGCTAATACCCTAGGGGTTGGATAATAATGACGATTAATCAGGTATTCTTTATCTTCAGTATTAACGGTTTTAGTGCCTCTTAAAATATCTAAGCCTAACGCTGAATCACCTAATGTACCTGTGACGTAAATCCAATCGCCAATTTTAGCGCCGGCACGTGTCAATGCTGTGCCTTTTATCACCTGGCCATTGATGGTGATGCTAATACTGCGTGGGCCGCGAGTGGTATCGCCACCAATTAATGCTACGCCATAATATTCTGCAATTTCAAAAAGCCCTTCGCTGAAACTTGCTAACCATGATTCATCCACACTCGGCAGCGTCAAAGCCAAAGTAAACCATGCTGGCTCAGCACCCATTGCGGCGAGATCAGATAAATTTACGGCTAAAGATTTATACCCTAATGCGTGGGCTGGAATATCGGCTAAAAAATGGACATTTTCAACGAGAGTATCGCATGAAATCGCAATTGATTTGTTTTCAGCAGGATTAACCAAAGCGCAGTCGTCGCCAATGCTAAGCGCAACATCGCGTCGTTTTTGGCCTTTATTACGAAAGTAATGTTCGATAAGTTGGAATTCTTTCACATTCAGTTTGGTGCGGTAAACCGACCACCTTAATTTAGAAACAATTAATAGAAATGAAAAACGGTATCCGAAGATACCGTTCTGGTATTACTTTTGCTTCACAATCTTATCAAGCAGACCGTTAACGAACTTGTGACTATCGTCTGCACCAAACACTTTCGCTAATTCGATACCTTCGTTAATTGCCACTTTAAACGGCACATCTTTACGGAAGGTCAACTCGTAAGTTGCCAAACGCACGATAGCTTTTTCAACTGGTGAAACATCTTCGAAATCACGATCTAAATGTGGCTTTAGCAAATCATCAATCTGTGAAGTTTTTGACGCTACACCTGATAATAATTCACGAAAATAAGCAACATCTACACCATCAGTGTTCTGTTCAGTTAAAAACTCATGTTCTACGTCAGCAACATTGTTCTTACTTAACTGCCATGAATAAATGGCTTGAACGGCTAAACGGCGGGCCTTACGGCGCTCTGAAGGTTTCATACTTTTCCTACTATTACAGCTGTTGTTCTAGTTGTTGCAGTACGTTAACCATTTCAAGTAAACCCAGTGCAGCTTCGCCGCCTTTATTACCTGCTTTAGTACCTGAACGCTCAATAGCTTGTTCAATGGTATCTGTAGTTAACACACCGAATGAAACAGGTAGGTCATATTCTAAAGCAACTTGTGCAAGACCTTTGTTACATTCACCGGCAACAAAATCAAAATGAGGAGTACCGCCACGGATCACCGCACCAAGTGCAATAATGCCGTCAAACTTGCCACTTGCAGCAACACGCTTCGCCGCTAGTGGTAATTCAACTGCGCCAGGAACACGTACAACAGTGATGTTGTCGTCACTTACCTGACCGAAACGCTTTAATGTGTCTATTGCACCATCAAGCAGACTTTCAACTAAAAAGCTATTGAATCGCGATATTACGATCGCCACTTTGGCATTTTTCGCTTCGATATTACCTTGAACTACGTTCATTCTATCTTACCTAAATTAGCTAAAGCACCCGGCTCGGGGCAAAAAGAGGCGCTATGATATCACAGCCATTAGCCCTGAGCGCTATGCAATTAATGAAATTGTTAAATTTACCACTTACCAACATTACTCGGCAATATAGTCCGTCACTTCTAAACCAAAGCCTGACAACGAGTGGTAACGCTTTGGTGAACTTAATAGGCGCATACTCGTCACGCCTAGATCGGATAAAATTTGCGAACCGACACCCACCCGACGTGATGTTCCTTGCCACATTGCGGGCGCTGGCGATTGGCCATTATCTTCAGCTTCAAACGCTTTTACTTTTGCCAATAACTGACTTGAATGTTCATCGTTACCCAGCAGCACTAAAACGCCGCCATCTGCTGCGATACGTTCCATGGCTTTCTCTAACGGCCAACTGCGTTTTTGATCGCGCTCAGAGTGCAGTAAATCGTTGAAGGTATTTTGCAAATGAACCCGCACCAAACAGTTTGCTTTAACTTCGTCTTTAACCAAAGCATAATGCAATTGATTATCGATAGTGTCTCTAAAAGTAACCATAGTAAATTCACCAAAACGGGTCGGTAATTTACACTGTGCTTCACGTACTACGGTGGTTTCATTGGTGTTACGGTATTCAATTAAATCGGCAATAGTACCGATTTTAATGCCGTGTTTTTCGCTGAATATTTCAAGATCTGGGCGGCGCGCCATGGTGCCGTCGTCATTCAAAATTTCGACAATGACACCCGACGGCTCACAACCGGCTAATCGCGCTAAATCGCAACCGGCTTCAGTATGACCAGCGCGCGTTAACACGCCACCCTCTTGTGCCATCAACGGAAATATATGACCAGGCTGTACTAAGTCAGACGCTTTAGCATCTTTAGCCACGGCCGCTTGTACCGTTACCGCGCGGTCGTGGGCGGAGATGCCTGTGGTTACACCCGTTGCCGCTTCAATCGAGACGGTAAAGTTAGTCGAAAATTGGGCATTATTATTGGTAACCATTAGCGGTAAATTAAGCTGCTGACAACGCGCTTTGGTCATCGTTTGGCAAATAAGCCCACGGCCGTAGGTTGCCATAAAGTTGATTGCTGCTGGCGTCACTTTATCAGCGGCCATAATCAAATCACCTTCATTTTCTCTGTCTTCATCGTCCATCAAGATAACCATTTTACCTTGACGAATATCTTCAATGATTTCTTCTATGCTATGTAGCGCCATTGTCAGACCTTTATATATTAAGAGTTTGCTTCAATTCTGAAGTTGTCATTCTATTTTTATTTTATAAGTAAGCGGGTATAAAAGTTAATACGCTTAACGTAAGAAACCAGACTTGGCCAATAACTCCATCGTCACACCCGATGATGGCTTGGCATGGTCTGCTTCAGGCTGCATTAACCGCTCTAAATAACGAGCAATTAAATCCACCTCAATGTTAACGTTATCACCCACTTTTAAATTCACTAATGTAGTTTCACCGGCAGTGTGAGGCACGATAGTTAATCTAAAACGACTTCCATCTACTTCATTAACGGTTAAGCTCACACCATCGATAGTAATCGATCCTTTATGAGCGATATAGCGACTCAGTGTTGCGGGGGCTTTTAACCAAAATTCTAGCGCTTTGCCTCTGTAGGCACATTGTTCAACTTTAGCGATACCATCAACATGGCCGCTGACCATATGACCACCTAACCTTGTTGTCGCCGTAACGGCTTTTTCAAGGTTTACTTTTTGGCCCACTTGATAATAACTAAAACCGGTTAACGCCACCGTTTCAGCGGAGATGTCAGCCACATAACCGTCAGCTAAGCGCTCAACCACGGTTAAACACACACCATTAGTGGCGATACTGTCGCCTAATTTCACGTCGGTTAAATCTAATTTACCACTGGCAACGGTTAAGCGAATATCGTTACCTTTGCGATCAATTTTACGTAATGTACCAAGGGCTTCGATTATCCCAGTAAACATAATGACTCACTTTTAACGTTTATACTTTGCTGTCGCTCAGACTTTTAGCCTTGGCAACAAGCAATTAATAGGGTTTGTTATATCTGAGGATATAACGCTTATCATTGCCAATACTGCGCTCATCAATGAGTTGCAACATGGGCGTTTGTTCTATGGAAGTATAATCTGGCAATTGCAGCATATTGCGTCCATGACTGCCAAGGATCTTAGGGGCTTGGTAAATCACAATATCATCCGCTAAATTTTGTGCTACAAATGCACCCGCTAACGTTGAACCGGCTTCGACTAACACAGAATTTGCTGTGTTGCCTAAATACGTTAACAAGGCCAACAACGGGATTCTACCTACCGAGTCACACTCTAGAACTAAAAAAGACACATGCGCTGGAAATGTCGCTTTGACTTGCTCAGGATATTCACAACACGAGACCAATAAAATCGGGCTCAGTATAGAAAATAATTGTGGCGTTGCCGTTAGTCTTGCAAGGCTATCTAATATGACTCTTAGAGGCTGAAAAATGTCATTCGGGTTAAGGCGAGTCGTTAACTCACCTAATGATTCAAAACGGACATTTAAACTGGGATCGTCAATTAGCACGGTTTCAACGCCAGTAATTAACGCACAGTGACTGGCTCGATACTTTTGCACATCAGCACGAGCAGCGCTGCCTGTAATCCATTTTGAGACGCCATTAGATAACGCTGTTTTTCCGTCTAAACTGGCAGCCACTTTAACCGTGACCCAGGGTAAACCGGTTTTCATGCGTTTCATAAAACCCAGGTTAAGTGCATAAGCTTGCTCAGTGAGTAACCCCACATCCACTTGAATGCCGGCCTCTCTTAACATTGCAATACCACGACCAGACACTTCAGGATTGGCATCTGTCACTGCGACGACCACTCTAGCAACCTTGGCATTTATCAAGCCTAATGCACATGGCGGCGTACGCCCATAATGACTGCAAGGCTCTAATGTTACATACGCTGTTGCACCCTGTGCAGTTAATCCATTTTCATTAACCATCTTTAGGGCGTTCACTTCTGCGTGTCCCTGGCCGGCACGTTGGTGATAGCCCTCACCGATAATCTGTCCATCAGCAACAATCACACAACCGACACATGGATTGGGCCGCGTGGTATAACGGCCTCGCTCTGCCAGCATAATGGCTCGGCTCATCATTTCAATATCGACGCTAGACCCGTTAGACATGGTTATCACTCTCGTTTGATATCATGTTAAGCACACAAAATAGTATTCAAAAAATTAGCGTTTAGTCGGTGATTACTTTTGCAGTTTGGCAATCGCTTCGCCAAATTGAGAGACATCTTCAAAAGCACGATAAACCGAAGCAAAGCGAATATAAGCCACTTTATCTAAGCTCATTAATTGCTCCATCATCAGATTACCAATCATTTCAGAGTCCACTTCACGTTCACCTGTTGCGCGCAGCGTTGATTTAATCTTGGTCAGAGCTTGTTCTATTTCATCAATGGATACCGGGCGTTTTTCAACTGCACGCAACATACCGCCGCGCAGCTTATCTTCGTCAAACGGTTGTCTGGTGCCATCACGTTTTATCACTCTAGGCATGACTAATTCAGCGCCTTCAAATGTGGTAAAACGTTCATGACATTCGGTACATTCCCGGCGACGGCGTACTTGATGGCCATCGGCCACTAATCGAGAATCGATAACTTTGGTGTCGGTCGCGCTACAAAAAGGGCAATGCATTGAACCTCCTGCAGAAAACAAAATGGCCGCTAAAATTAGCGGCCATTAAAGTTTATCCTATTTGTTGAGCAAGGTTAACCTAAACCTCAACAGCAATAGTGATTAACCGTATACAGGGAACTTAGCACATAACGCCAACACTTGGCCTTTAACGCGCTCAATAACCGCTGTGTTAGATGCATCATCTAAAATGTCGCATATCCAGGTTGTCAGCTCTTTCGCTTCAGCTTCTTTAAAGCCGCGACGCGTAATGGCTGGTGTGCCGATACGAACACCTGATGTGACAAACGGTGAGCGTGGATCGTTTGGTACTGAGTTTTTGTTAACCGTAATGTTGGCACTGCCTAAAGCGGCATCGGCTTCTTTACCGGTTAAATCACGACCGATTAAATCAACCAACATTAAGTGGTTTTCAGTTCCGCCAGAAACGATTTTGTAACCGCGCGCTAAAAATACTTCAACCATGGCTTTGGCGTTTTTAACCACTTGCTGCTGGTATACTTTAAACTCTGGCTCTAATGCTTCTTTAAATGCAACCGCTTTACCCGCGATAACATGCATTAATGGGCCACCTTGACCGCCAGGGAATACCGCTGAGTTTAGCTTCTTATACAAGTCTTCATCATCAGCCGCAGAAATAATAATGCCGCCACGTGGACCCGCTAAGGTTTTATGCGTTGTTGAAGTCACAACGTGTGCATGAGGCACTGGCGTTGGATAAACACCCGCAGCGATTAAGCCTGCAACGTGCGCCATATCAACAAATAAATAAGCACCGATTTTATCCGCAATTTCACGCATTTTAGCCCAGTCAACAATACCTGAGAACGCCGAGAAACCACCAATCATCATCTTCGGCTTATGTTCAACCGCTAAGCGTTCCATTTCGTCGTAGTCAATTTTGCCAGACTCGTCGATACCGTAAGGGATGATGTTATAAAGCTTGCCAGAAAAGTTAACTGGAGAACCGTGAGTTAAATGACCACCGTGAGCGAGGTTCATCCCTAGAACAGTATCACCAGGTTGTAATAACGCCATAAACACAGCGCTATTAGCTTGTGAACCTGAGTGCGGTTGCACGTTGGCGTAAGTGGCGCCAAATAATTCTTTTGCGCGTTCTATTGCTAATGTTTCAACAACATCAACATACTCGCACCCACCATAGTAACGCTTACCTGGATAACCTTCAGCATACTTGTTAGTTAACTGAGAACCTTGCGCTTCCATCACACGTGGACTGGTGTAGTTCTCAGACGCAATCAATTCAATGTGTTCTTCTTGACGACAAGTTTCATCTTCAATGGCTTTAAATAATTCTGGATCGTAATCCGCAATATTCATCGCTTTCTTCAACATGGTAGCTCCAACATCAATTTCTATATAGTAGGGTTGCGCGGTATTCTACTCTGCAACGATGATCATTCACAGTATAAACAACATGAAATTCACTGTGTTCTGAATACAAAACGATTCAAGTTAATCCGCCGAGGTGGTATTTAATCTGCTTCGCTGCACCGCAAAATTAATTCCATAATCCCCTGTTGAGTTACGCAAAGAATACAGTAGAATTATCGTCATCTTTGTTGACAACTAGACTGAATAAACATGGCTCAATTTGTATATAGCATGCTTCGCGTGGGTAAGATTGTCCCACCTAAAAAGCAAATTTTAAAAGACATTTCATTAAGCTTTTTCCCCGGCGCTAAAATTGGCGTACTTGGCTTAAACGGTTCAGGTAAATCTACTCTGCTACGCATCATGGCCGGTATTGATACCGACATTGAGGGTGAAGCACGCCCAATGCCTGGACTTAAAATTGGTTATTTACCGCAAGAGCCGCGCTTAAATGAGCAGCAAACCGTCCGCGAAGCCATTGAAGAAGCGGTAGGCGAAGCTAAAAATGCCTTAACCCGTTTAGATGAAGTGTATGCAGCCTATGCTGAACCCGATGCAGATTTTGATGCACTGGCAAAAGAACAAGGTGAATTAGAAGCCATTATTCAATCTCAAGATGCCCACAACCTTGACCGCATTCTTGAACGTGCCGCTAATGCACTACGTTTACCAGAATGGGATGCCAAAATTGAAGTGCTTTCTGGTGGTGAACGTCGTCGAGTCGCCATTTGCCGTTTGTTGCTTGAAAAACCAGAAATGCTATTACTTGACGAACCAACCAACCATTTAGATGCTGAGTCAGTGGCATGGTTAGAGCATTTTTTACAAGAATATAACGGCACCGTTGTGGCCATTACCCACGACCGTTACTTCTTAGATAATGCGGCTGGCTGGATTTTAGAACTTGACCGCGGCGAAGGTATTCCATGGGAAGGTAACTATTCATCATGGCTTGAACAAAAAGATGCACGTTTACAGCAAGAGTCATCAACTGAAAGCGCTCGTCAGAAAACTATTGCTAAAGAATTAGAATGGGTGCGCCAAGGTGCTAAAGGTCGTCAATCAAAAGGCAAAGCCCGTATGGCTCGCTTTGAAGAATTGAACACCAATGATTACCAAAAGCGTAACGAAACCAACGAACTGTTTATCCCACCAGGACCTCGCCTAGGTGACAAGGTCATCGAAGTGACTAATTTAACCAAGTCATACGGTGATCGGGTGTTAATTGATGACTTAACATTCACTGTGCCTAAAGGGGCTATCGTGGGTATTATTGGTGCTAACGGTGCCGGTAAATCAACGTTATTTAGAATGATATCGGGTGCAGAACAACCAGACAGCGGTTCGATTTCTGTGGGTGAATCTGTGCAAATTGCTTCAGTTGAGCAGTTCCGTGATTCTATGGATGATAAAAATACCGTGTGGCAGGAGATTTCTGGCGGTTTAGACATCATGCGCATCAACAACACAGAAATACCAAGCCGTGCCTATGTTGGCCGCTTTAACTTCCGTGGTGGCGATCAACAAAAAATCATTGGCACCTTATCGGGCGGTGAACGTAACCGAGTACACTTAGCCAAGCTACTGCAAGCTGGCGGCAACGTATTATTACTCGACGAACCGACCAACGACTTGGACGTTGAAACTTTGCGGGCACTAGAAGAAGCGTTATTGGAGTTCCCTGGTTGCGCCATGGTTATTTCGCATGACCGTTGGTTCCTCGACCGTATTGCAACGCACATCCTTGATTACCGTGATGAAGGTAAAGTGAACTTCTATGAAGGAAACTATACTGAATACTCAACCTGGCTAAAAGAAACACTGGGTACTGATGTAGTTGAACCACACCGTTTAAAATACAAGCGCATAAGCAAATAGCCTTGGTTCTTTATAAGTAACGTTTGGTTCTCTACAAGTAACGTTTGATACTAAAACAGAGACTTCGGTCTCTGTTTTGCTTTATCAGGTTGATTTACGTTTATATTTATGCGGTTTCAATATAAACTCGCTTCAACATCTAGAAGTGTCAAAATTTTGTCAATTTATTGTGAGCAATGCACCACAATCTGTTTGTAAAGCCAAAATAACTTCAGTATTATAAATTATTAACGGATTATTTTGCTCTTTGCTGATAACACTCAGCGCATTACAGAGTGTTGATGGTTCCAGCTTGTAGAGAAATATTATGGAGAGATCAGTGAGATACGGTTCAATTAGCCTTGCTTTATTGTGCTTATACGCAAGCAATTCGTTTGCGGCACTCGAAGTCATCACCAATTCAGAAAAACAGACACTGAACAAAATCGAAACCGAATATGATATCGATAGTCTGCTGATCAATGTGAATGACAAATTCTCTCAACTTAAT
Source organism: Shewanella sp. MF05913 (assembly GCF_059758095.1). NCBI lineage: Bacteria > Pseudomonadati > Pseudomonadota > Gammaproteobacteria > Alteromonadales > Shewanellaceae > Shewanella > Shewanella sp. MF05913. The sequence goes on along the minus strand of NZ_JCAYNT010000023.1, from coordinate 5,120 downwards.
AAGAAAGCTTACGACGTTGAAGGCCTAAAGAAAACTATCGCATCAGAACAGCAACGTTATGATGAACTAATCGATGGTTTGCCTCAGGCTATCCGTGCAAAATCGGCATTGCCAGATACCTACAAACAAATTGAAGAGTCTGTAATATTAGTCGATGAATTAACACTTAAAGCTGAAGAAGACAGTAAACGTCTTGAAACAGAAAAAGTGGAAATTTTGTCTGAATACGAACAAATTAATAAACAGAGAACCTCAAAAAGCCAGCAGTTGTTTAAACTCAAAACTGACATTACTAACCGCTTAATTGCTGACTTATCAAAATCAAGCAGCACCCTTCCGGTTAACATTAATGGCTCAACTGAATGTTCTAAGTACCAGACGATTGCCGACTGCTTAAAAGAATCTCAAAGCAGTATTCTTAGCAATACGCGTAACGAGTCTCCATTCTTAAACGATAAAAGTGTATTACTGTCGTATGAAGTGATTGACGCGAACATGAACATGAGAGGCGATTTAAACTATAAAGTGGCCATGAAGTTCAAGCCATCTTATAACAACAAAATCGACGACATGCTCAATGAAAAATTAGGCTTAAAATCAGCAATGGTCACGTTAGTCAGTAACGTACCTGCAGATTGGTTTGTTAACGGAATTAAAATTGGTACTGGTAAAAAACTGTTCCACGAAATTCCATTAGGCAAGCACGGTATTTTAGCGTCTTACCAAAACCAAGACCAATCTAGTGTAGAAAGCATTGAAGGCAATGGCGTATTCAATTACAAGTTCGCTAATGTGGCCGCCGCTAAAAAACCAGTAAGCAAACCCTCTGTTGTGGTTGCCGAAGTACCAAAAGGGATACTTAAGCCATCGGTAAAATCGGCACAACAACCCGTAGTTCAAAAACCTAAAGCGAAATACACGCTGTTTTCAGACCAAACAAGCATTAAATTAAGTGATGATGATGCAAAGAAAACATCGAGCGATAAAGGCTACGAATACTTTATGGGCGTAACCCCTGCCACGAAAAAGCAAAACATTGAGTTCACTAACGAGCCTATCGAAAAGTAATTCTGTTGTGCTAGAAATATGATGGGATGACCCATTTGTAAAACCGAAAGCCATATCATTCGATATGGCTTTTTTGTGGATAACTGAGAGTAAAAGTCTCAAGTCGGCCGCTCCATCGCCTGTGAAGGATTACTTGGAAATGAGTATTTGAGCATGATGGTTTGAATATGATGGCTTGAATATGATGGTTTGAAAAAGTGCCTTGTTACAAACAAACCAAAAGCTTTACATTACTTTACGCTTATTTTTGTCCAACATAATTACAATATATTCATATGCCAATTCACCACCAGCGGCTCCCCGCACATTGTTTATAGAGATGTCCCAACATGATAATAAAGCATGGCTTGAATACGCTTTCAGCGGCCTTGATGATCCTCACCACCAGCGTATTAAGTATCAGTGTGATAGCGGCGCCAAAACCTCAACGAGTTGAAAAAGTGGTCCCAGTCGTCACCGCAAGTGTTGAACAGCATGACTTATCTCAATCTATTACGCTTATCGGTAAATTAGCCGCAACAGATTCAGTCATGATTGCTCCGCAAGTGGGCGGGAAAATAGCCAATATTGCAGTGACCTCTAATCAACATGTCACCAAAGGCCAAGTCTTGCTGAGTTTAGATAATAGCAAGGCGAAAGCCAGTGTTTTAGAAGCTCAGGCATACCATAAAGATGAAGTCCGTAAACTCAATGAGTTTTTAAAGCTGATTAATGTCAATGCCATCACCCAAACCGAAATAGAAGCACAAAAGTCGAGTGTCGACATTGCCCTCGCCCGTTTACAGTCAGCGCAAACCGACTTGGCCTATCACACCTTAGTGGCCCCTTTTAGCGGCAATACCGGCCTAGTTAACTTTAGCCGTGGAAAAATGGTCAGCATGAATGAAGAATTATTGTCATTAGACGACTTATCGATTCTGCAATTAGATTTACAAGTCCCTGAACATTACTTATCACTGTTAAGCACAGGCATGGCGGTTAATGCTATCAGCAGAGCCTGGGCAAAAGACACATTTGTCGGCAACATTATTGCTATCGACCCACGCGTTAATGAACAAACACTAAACCTGAATATTCGCAGTCAATTTGACAATCAACACGGTAAATTAAAACCAGGCATGATGATGTCGGCAACACTTACGTTCCCCAGTGTTTCAGCCCCTATCGTTCCAGTGCAAGCATTAGAGTACTCAGGCACCAAACGATTTGTGTATGTGATCAACCAAGATAACATCGCTAAGCGTACCGAGGTGGTATTGGGCGCACGCATTAAAGACCAAGTGTTGATTGAGTCTGGGATCCATATTGGCGACAACATTGTGGTCCAAGGGCTAGTGAATATGCGCGATGGCATAAAAGTGAAAGACCTTGCCCATCCAAGCTCAGCAGAGCAAACCCGCGCTAAAACAGCTCTAACACAGGAGCGCAAATAATGTGGCTGAGTGATACCGCCGTTAAACGCCCGGTTGTGGCCATTGTACTGAGCTTGTTGCTTTGCGTGTTTGGTATGGTGTCTTTTTCTAAACTGGCTGTAAGAGAAATGCCTGATGTACAAAACCCTGTTGTGACGGTTATGACAACCTACAGCGGAGCATCGGCAACCATTATGGAAAGTAAGATCACTAAAGCCCTTGAGGATGAACTCACGGGGATCAGTGGTATTGATGAGATCACCTCAACCACCCGCAATGGCATGTCACGCATCTCAATTGAATTTGAATTAGGCTGGAATTTAACCGAGGGTGTCAGTGATGTCCGTGATGCGGTAGCCAAAGCCCAACGCCGTTTACCCGACGAAGCAGATGACCCCATAGTGTCAAAAGATAACGGCACGGGTGAACCCTCAATCTACGTCAATTTAAGCTCAGAAAACATGGACCGTACTCAATTAACGGACTATGCACAGCGCGTATTAGAAGACCGATTTAGCCTTATCACCGGCGTCAGTTCTGTCAATATCTCTGGCGGCCTGTATAAGGTCATGTATGTGCAATTAAAGCCTCAATTAATGGCCGGCAGAAATGTCACCACCAGTGACATTATTAGTGCATTAAACACCGAAAACCTTGAAACACCCGGCGGCGAAGTCCGTAACGACACTACGGTGATGTCTGTTAGAACCAAGCGCCTCTACTTCAGCCCTGAAGATTTTAATTACTTGGTGGTGCACACTGCCTCAGATGGTACGCCAATTTACCTCAAAGATGTCGCCAATGTTTTTATTGGCGCAGAGAATGAAAACTCAACCTTCAAAAGCAATGGCATTGTTAACTTAAGCTTAGGCATTGTGCCGCAGTCAGATGCCAATCCATTAGAGATTTCAAAGCTCGTTCAACAAGAAGTCGACAAAGTACAAGGCTTTTTACCACAAGGGACTAAGCTCGTTGTTGATTATGATGCTAACGTGTTTATCGACCGCTCGATTAACGAGGTCTACAACACCTTATTCATTACCGGAATATTGGTTGTCTTGGTCTTGTATATTTTTATTGGCCAAGTCAGAGCCACATTGATCCCCGCAGTAACGGTACCAGTGTCATTAATTGCGGCATTTATGGCCGCATACAGCTTGGGTTATTCGATAAATCTATTAACGTTAATGGCCTTAATTTTAGCGATTGGTTTAGTCGTTGACGATGCCATTGTAGTAGTAGAAAACATCTTTCATCATATCGAAAAAGGCGAGGAACCATTACTTGCCGCCTATAAAGGCACTCGTGAGGTGGGTTTTGCGGTCATATCGACCACGCTAGTGTTAGTTATGGTCTTTCTTCCCATTTCATTTATGGATGGCATGGTCGGCCTGCTTTTTACTGAGTTCTCAGTCATGTTAGCGATGTCAGTGATTTTCTCATCATTGATCGCGCTCACTCTTACGCCAGTGATGGGCAGTAAGCTTCTTAAAGCCAACGTGAAGAAGAATCGCTTTAATCTCTGGATTGATAAAGGTTTTGCTCGCCTAGAAACCAACTATCGCCGTATGGTGACATGGGCATTAGCTTGTCGCATTGCCGCCCCTGTTGTTATCTTAGCCTGTATAGGCGGCAGTTACTTACTCATGCAACAAGTGCCCTCACAGCTTTCTCCTCAAGAAGACCGTGGTGTGTTATTTGCCTTTATCAAAGGCGCTGAAGGCACAAGTTACAATCGTATGATAGCCAACATGGACATTGTCGAGAGCCGATTGATGCCGCTTTTAGGCCAAGGCGTAGTGAAATCATTTAGCGTTGAAGCCCCTGCTTTTGGTGGACGTGCTGGCGATCAAACCGGCTTTGCGATTATTCAATTAGAAGATTGGGCCGATCGTGATATCGATGTAAAGCAAGCACTTGGGTTAATCAGTCAAACCTTAAAAGACATTCCAGATGTCATGGTTCGCCCTATGCTTCCTGGCTTTAGAGGGCAATCAAGTGAGCCAGTGCAGTTTGTGCTTGGTGGTTCTGACTATCCAGAATTGTTTAAATGGGCGCAAATTCTGCAACAAGAAGCTGATGCCAGCCCGATGTTAGAAGGCGCTGACTTAGACTATGCCGAAACCACACCTGAACTTGTGGTTACCGTTGATAAGCAACGTGCTGCCGAGTTAGGTATTAGCGTTTCTGAAATATCAACCACACTTGAAATCATGCTCGGAGGCAGAAGAGAAACCACTTTTGTTGAGCGCGGTGAAGAATATGATGTGTATCTTCGTGGTGACGAAAACAGTTTTAACAGCGTGACGGATCTTAGTAAAATTTACTTTAGAAGCGGTAAAGGCGAGCTAATCACGCTAGACACGGTGACTCACGTTGAAGAAGTCGCCTCGCCGCAACGCTTAAGTCACACCAATAAACAAAAGTCGATCACCATTAAAGCCAATTTGGGTGAAGGCTATACTTTAGGCGAAGCGCTCGACTTTTTAGAGCAACGCGCCGTGAGTTTATTGCCAGGGTAAGAGCATGAAAATTCACTTGCCAAAAATAACCTTTTCAAGGTAATTGGTGTTGCGATTAGCTTTCATTTGTTTTGCTCTTACTCCTTTCTTAAAGCTTGTCTCTGACTGAAGACGATTC
>NZ_JCAYNT010000022.1:0-85542 GCF_059758095.1 Shewanella sp. MF05913 | reverse complement strand
GAAAAGATAGACTGGGCGGTCTGCTATATAACAATAAACGCAAAAAAGTCACAACAAAGAAAATCTAGAAAAGACATAACGTTAGATGGAATTTTTGCAGGCCTTAATGCTTAAGGTCCAGTGTATGAATGAAAGATATATGAGCGTCAAAAAACTCAAGGTAATCATTCATTGTTTAATATTTCGATTTCATCAGCAAGCTCTTGATCCCACGAAAAATCTATGTTGAATGTGCCTGTTGGGTGCAGATTAAAAACGGCACGATTCCACTTGTTTGAATTATTTTCAGTTGTTATATCATGAAGTTGCTGAAAATCACTTACAATCCGCCTATCAAAATCTCTAAATTTAAACGAAGAGAATTTGTCATTATTTTGATGAAAACCACCTTTCATTTTAATCGCGTCTTCTCCATAATACTCAACTTCAATCACAGCCTCTAGCCATTCTAAACTACCTATATTAATTAACATATTTTGTGCGACACTATTAAATATATCATCAACTTTCATTTACTTTAGCCCCCTGGTTTATTCTTTAAACTCATAAATTCTTCAATGCCATCAACCTCATAGAACACATCAAAAGATGTTGTTCGTTTGCTATTATTCTCAAATACTGCCCGAATCTCAACCTCAACGTGTTTAGGTGGATCTTCTTTTAAAGATTTTGCCCACTTATTCTCCATGCCTTTCCAAGCACCTTTATTAAGATTACAGTCGTATGTTTTTAGTAATCCAAACATGTTGAGCAAATCTCCCTATTAAATCAGCCTTGTTGGCTGATAGCGCAATAACTGTGATAGGCGTTAAGTTATTTTATGTTATTATTTGAACGCTTTCCGGAACAGCGCATCATGGTCAAGCATTTCGATTTGTCCAAATTGTGCCAAAATGGATAAGTGAACAAAAATGTTAACCTTATTTATATTCTCAAGAATAGCTTCCCCACCAACAATTAAGCTAGGCTCAAAACCAAACATTTCGTCCGGATCCAATTCTCCAAATTTTTTTATACACCGCCCATAAAGAAAGCTTCCATCCTCTGCTTTAATATTATGAGCCTCAGGTCTCAGAGCACCAAAGTACAACTCTATCGCTTTATTATGTTTGTCTTTTGACTTACCACTTTTTTCTAACACCCAACCATTTGAAGACGTGATTTCATACTTATACCCTGTTTCTTCACCCCAAATAAATAAATCTCCAAAAGCATTTCGCGCAAAAACATGATAAACATCATTATCTGGAATATCAGTATTATCTAACCATTCATCTAAAATATCTTCATAATCATCGGGGTTTACTATCCAAAATAGCCCTTTTTTAAAACTACAAAATCCAAACTCTTGCCAATATTCTAATAAACGATCTGGTAACTTCCCTTTATATCTTTCAATAGTTTCGATAGCACACTCTACTCGCTGCTCTGGTTGACCAAAGTCATCTAAAAAACCTTCGAAGTCTTCGTCTAATATAAATTTACTCATTTTATCCTCTCTCTCTTACATCGAGTTAATTCAACATTCATTTTTGCATCGGGTCCTGATGCGGACAATGCTTCTTTAGCTGCATTATCCATCTCTGTCACACGCCCCTCTTTAGCCAGGGCAACCGCATGAGTGTGCATTTTTTGCTCACAATGAATATTTTCAGTATAGAATCACTTCCAATCATTCTTGAGGTGATAACATTCCGAACAAATGTAGTTGGATACATACACTTAATTTGTTCATAAAACGTTCGCGATCTCGCCCTGCCTCTTTAGCCCATTGTGAGCCGAGTGATGAGTTAACATTAGTATTCCCTAATCGTGATATTTTATCATGTCCGCCCGCGATCATATCAGGATCATGAAATGCTGCTAGCCCCTTGAGAGCAGGGGCCGATCATACTCGCTCGCTTTTCATACATCCTTTTTAAAAACAGAGAGATAAAAAATAGCTTGATTGATCTCGCCAGTGTGATCAAATAGCGCTCTTTTTCTTTGTCTTTATACTTAATATGCTTAAACATCTCGATAAGATTACTGATTGCCGTTCCCATATAAATCAAGAACATGATGTCATTGATATCTGCTTTCTCGTCCTGAGCGCAGTGATATCAGGTGCGCAAAGTTGGGCCGATTGCCACGAGTTCGGGACATTAAAACTCATGTGGCTGCGTCAATATCGCCCCTTCGCTAATGGTATTCCCAGCCAGCAGAGCATTGGTCGAATTTTCAGAGGAGTGTCAAAGTAATCCTTGCTAGATGCCTTGTTGAGTTGGGTCAACGAGCATCGGCTTAGCACAGGACTTTCTTCTATTGCGATTGATGGGAAAGTGCTTAAAGGTGCCAAAGCATCAGCCTCAAGCGCAGCGTTACATATGGTAACCGCATATGATACCGGCTCTGGTTTAGTCTTCAACGCTAAATCAGGTGCGAGCAAAAAGAGTGAACTCAAACTCGTTCAAGAATTGCTGACGTGTCTTGATTTGAAGTCTGAGTTACTGACATTTGATACGCTGCATTGCCAGACACAAACACTTGATTATATTGTCAAAGAAGGTGGGCATTGTATTTTGCAAGTCAAAGGTAATCAGCCAAAGCTGTACGCAAGATGATAAAGGCCATGGTCGAGTTGAAAAACGGATAACGTTTCAGTGTCCATTGAATTTACCCGCTGAGATAAAGATGAAATGGTCTCAATTAAAAACATTAATCGCTGTAGAGCGTCATCGAAAAGTGGGTAACAAAACCAGTATAGATACGCATTTTTATGTCAGCAGTGCAGTGCTGACATCAGAAGCCTTTGGTACAGCGATTAGGGCTCACAGGCAAACGAAAAATAATCAGCATTGGCTTTTAGATACACTATTTCAAGAAGATAAGCAGAAAATGTATGATGAGGATGGTGCCAGTATTCTGGCTATTTTAGGCGTTGGTCATTAAATCTAGTGAAGCTACATCCCGCTAAAACAAGCCAGAATCAGAAATTCAATAGGGCTTGTTGGAGTGATGATTTCAGGGAAGTGATGATTTTTGGTGCTGGTCAAAAAGTGTAATCAGCCCCTGAGTATGATCAACCCTTGATACAGAAGAACGCTAAATACCAATCGCTAGTAACATGATTATAATTAATGTCTCCAAAACTAACGATAGTGATTCTTGCGCACGCCATTTGCTTTCATTAAGGGTCTTATTGGCTGAAGTTATACATTGGGGAGTCAGCACGTAATTATTAAAACATTGATAAGTGTTTATCTTCTGATTGACCAAACTAAAAAAGCGCTAAAAGACGCTTTTTTGTTATTATCGTTACCATCGATCGCTTTAATTGAGTTTACGCTTTCTGTTCAATGTCACTATCATTGCAATGAGACACATTAAAAACAGCAGTAAAGGTTCAATCGCGCCACCGCTGTAATTAGTTTTGTGTTCGACCTTAGCGATTTTCTCTTCTTTTACCCTTGTTTTAAAACGCGCTAATTCATCTTCTAAGTTTTGACTCATATCCGTCACGGCGATATTAAATCCTTCCATCGACTTTTCAGACAATGTTTCGTCTATACCGACAGCAGTAGTGCGTTTTTCGAGCTTACTTATTCCTGGTGCTCTAAAAAGCATTTTGCGGCTTTTAATATCAAACACTGCAGTATCAACAAAAGTTTGCACTGTGTTTTCATTTCCAGGAATAACGTACATTCCGACAATCGTCCAGTACAACAATGCAGCGTTATTCTCTACCGACTGAGTCACTTGATCATAAGACACTAATGCCATCACATCGACATTATATAAGCGCCCTACTTGTTCTAATGTGGTAAAGCCTTCACCACCAGCCAGATACGTGCTGGGAATAACCTCAATTCGGTCAATATAATCGTATTTTACAAACGCTGCTTTGACTTTTTCCAGTAGTTCATACTGATCTTTATTATGAATGGCATCGCTGTTCAAGCCACTTGAAGGCACAAAGGCAATCCCAACATTAACAGGTAAACTTAACACTGGGATTTCAGGACTGTGGGCGGCTTTATCTGTTTTTTCAGGATAAAGAAAATCCATTAAACTGCTTGAAACAGATTGCTTGCCCGTTTGTTGACTCATTAGCATACTGCAAGCCGATAATAGGCTGACAGATGCAACCACGACTAACCATGTTACTCTCATTCACGTTTCCTTTTGTTGTAATTATGTCCGTGTATATACCCAATCAAATACTCGTTAATCAGTCGATTAACGGATCTCATTAAAAGTTAATCTTTTTCACTATTGTAACATTGTCAATTTTACCAACTTACTCACAGAAAACAACTAAACCGTTGTTATATAACAGTTAACATTGTTGGCACACTATGTGCTTTCTATTGGGATATCGACACGCATTAACATTCGTTACAAATGATAACGTGACGTTTACCAATAAAGGCATAGCATCATGCTTAACCGTCACTCAATTAAAAATATAACACTGGCAGGTACCCCATGGATAGGTTTAACAGCATGAAAAAAATGGTAATCCCACTACTTTGCATTGCAGCATTAAGTGGCTGCAATGGTGAAGCAGAGCAAGCAAAAGAAGAAGAGAAATTTGCTATCCCAGTAGAAACGGCATTGGTTGAAACGGGTAACGTGTCGTCATTTTATAGCACAACCGCCACACTCGAAGCACCAGAAGAGTCGCATGTGATGAGCCGCATAGCGGGAATTGTTGAAGCGATAAATGTTGAAGAAGGCGATAGAGTCACTAAAGGGCAAGTGCTTGCAGTGATTGATGCTAAGCGTCAACGTTACGATTTCAATCGCTCTGAAGCTGAAGTACAGATCATTGAGCAAGAATTAAATCGTTTAAATAAAATGAGCAATAAAGAGTTTATTAGCCAGGATGCCATGGCTAAACTCGGGTTCAACTTACAGGCGGCAAAAGCACAACGCGATCTTGCTGAGCTTCAAGTCAAAGAAAGCCAAATCACCTCGCCTATCAATGGCGTTATCGCTACCCGTCACATTAAGCTCGGCAATATGGCTAAAGAGTTTCAAGAGCTGTTTTATGTCGTCAATCAAGACCAACTGCATGGGATTTTACATTTACCCGAGCAGCAACTTGCCAGCTTACGCATTGGCCAACATGCCAGCATAGTGCAGCAACATCAAAGTAATAATGACACCAGTATCGATGCACAAGTATTGCGCATAAGTCCAATTGTTGATGCCCAAAGCGGCACCTTTAAAGTGACATTAGCGGTACCCAATCAAGATGCAACCTTAAAAGCAGGCATGTTTACTCGCGTCGAGCTTAAATATGATACCCATCAAAATGTATTAACCGTGCCATACAATGCCTTAATAAACCAAGACAATACTCAAGCCTTGTATGTGATTAATGACACTAAAGCAGAGCGCCGTGAAGTTAGCCTAGGTTACCGTGAAAACAACACCGTTGAAATTGTATCGGGCGTTAGCGCAGGCGAACAAATTGTGATCCGCGGCCAGCAAAATCTCAAAGACCAATCCCTGGTAGAAATTATCACCCCACTTAGCTTTGCAGCCATTCGATAACGGAGCAAGATCATGTCAATGATAAATACCTCAGTTAACCGTCCGGTGACTGTGTGGATGTTCATGCTTGCCGTTATGTTATTTGGTATGGTGGGATTTTCACGCCTTGCAGTAAAGTTACTGCCAGACTTAAGCTACCCTAGCGTGACTATTCGTACCGCATATGATGGCGCTGCACCGGTTGAGATTGAACAACTGGTATCAAAACCCATAGAAGAAGCGGTTGGTGTGGTAAAAGGTTTGCGTAAAATTAGCTCGATCTCTCGCTCTGGTATGTCTGATGTGGTGCTCGAGTTTGAATGGGGCACCAATATGGACATGGCAAGCCTAGAGGTGCGCGAAAAAATCGACACCATTGAGTTGCCGTTAGACATTAATAAACCGCTGTTATTACGCTTTAACCCTAATCTTGATCCCATTATGCGCTTAGCATTTTCAGTGCCCAACGCTGATGCTGAGCAGCTTAAACAAATGCGCACCTTTGCCGATGAAGAACTTAAGCGTCGCCTTGAAGCGTTGTCGGGCGTGGCCGCCGTTAGGTTATCGGGCGGACTCGAGCAAGAAGTGCATATTGAGCTAAATCAGCAAAAGCTCAGTCAATTAAACCTCAATGCTGACCAAATTAAACGTCGTATTAATGAAGAAAACATCAATTTATCTGCCGGTAAAGTCATACAAGGTGACAAAGAATACCTCGTCAGAACCTTAAATCAATTCAACTCATTAGCAGAACTTGGCCAGGTCATTGTTTATCGTAACGAGCAAACCTTAGTGAGACTGTCTGACATTGCAGTCATATCAGACGCCTATAAAGAGCGTAGCGACATCACGCGTATTGGTGATATGGAGTCGATTGAGCTCGCCATTTATAAAGAAGGTGACGCCAATACGGTTGCTGTCGCTAAAAAGCTGCAAGATGAACTGGCCAAAATCAATTTAGCAGGCAATAAAAATCAATTAAAAGTCATCTACGATCAATCTGAATTTATTGAAAGCGCTGTCAATGAAGTCACCTCGGCAGCATTGTTTGGTAGCTTATTGGCCATGTTGATTATTTATCTGTTTTTACGCGATATTATTGCCACGTTAATCATCTCCATCTCAATCCCCTTCTCGGTCATTTCCACCTTCAATATGATGTATTTTGCCGACATCAGCTTAAATATTATGTCACTTGGCGGTATTGCGCTGGCTATCGGTTTATTAGTCGATAACGCCATTGTGGTACTCGAGAATATTGATCGCTATAAATCACTCGGAATGAGCAAAGTTGATGCTGCCGTCACCGGCTGTAAAGAAGTCGCGGGGGCTATTTTTGCCTCAACATTAACTACGTTAGCGGTGTTTTTACCGTTAGTGTTTGTCGACGGAATTGCCGGGGCATTATTTGCAGACCAGGCATTAACCGTCACCTTTGCGTTACTGGCTTCATTATTTGTTGCGCTAACCGCCATCCCGATGTTGGCATCTCGCCAAGGATTTACCAGCCTGCCAGAGCCGGTCGAAACGCCAAAAGTTGCCAAACCCACTAGCGTTAAAGGCAAAATTGGATATTACCTCTTGGCGATAGTAAAATTTCCATTTGCATTATTATTCAGCTATTTACCCGCTGGATTACTCACCGCGGTTATCGTCATCAGTCGATTTATCAGCAGTATAATGGGATTGCTATTAACCCCCATTTGCGCCGCTTTTAATGCTGTTTATCGCCTTGTTGAATCATTTTATTACCGCACCTTACGCCATGCACTGCGTCATCAAGTCCTCACGGTTGTTATCGCGCTGGTAATGACCTTGGCATCGAGCAGCTTGTTGCCTAGGCTCGGTATGGAGCTTATTCCGCCCATGAACCAGGGCGAGTTCTATGTGGAAATATTATTACCACCCGGCACCGAAGTCAGCGAGACTGATGCGGTTTTGCAACAACTGGCCTTGTCGATTAAAGACCGCGATGATGTGAAACATGCCTACAGCCAGGCTGGCAGCGGCGGATTAATGACATCAGACACTGCACGTGGCGGTGAGAACTGGGGCCGTTTACAAGTAGTATTAGCCGACCATTTAGCCTTTAATGCGGTCAGCCAGGTGCTACGCAAAACCGCTCGTAATATTCCTGAGCTTGAAGCGCAAATAGAGCACCCTGAACTGTTTAGTTTTAAAACCCCGTTAGAAATTGAGCTTTCGGGCTATGATTTAAGTTTACTTAAGCAAAGTGCTGATCAGCTAGTAAAAGCATTAGGTGAAAATGACCGCTTTAGCGACATCAATACCACATTGCGAGATGGCCAACCTGAAATCAGTATTCGCTTTGATCATGAACGTTTAGCGGCACTCGGTATGGATGCACCAACGGTCGCTAATCGTATAGCGCAGCGTGTTGGTGGCACTATTGCCAGTCAATTTACGGTTAGAGATCGTAAAGTCGATATTTTAGTGCGCAGCGAATTAGCCGAACGCGATCAAATAAGCGACATAGAATCATTAATTATTAACCCTAATAGCAAGCAACCTATCCCGCTCAGTGCGATTGCCGCAGTGCATCTGCAAATTGGTCCCTCTGCCATTAACCGTATAAGCCAACAACGAGTGGCGATTGTGTCATCAAACTTAGCTTACGGGGATTTAAGTGAAGCAGTTCTTGAAGCGCAACAAATCTTGTCTAAACAGCAACTGCCCAGTTCTATCCAGGCACGTTTTGGTGGCCAGAATGAAGAGATGGAACACTCATTTGACTCGCTTAAAATCGCCTTAGTGTTGGCAATCTTTCTGGTTTACTTAGTAATGGCAAGCCAGTTTGAATCACTATTGCATCCGTTGTTGATTCTGATTGCGGTGCCAATGGCAGTGGCTGGCAGTATTGTCGGATTATTTATCACCGGGACACACTTAAGTGTGGTGGTGTTTATTGGGCTTATTATGCTGGCAGGGATTGTAGTGAATAATGCCATTGTATTGGTTGACCGTATTAACCAGCTGCGCCGTGAAGGCCAGGATAAAATCAGCGCCATTAATGACGCTGCGCAATCGCGTTTACGCCCGATTATGATGACAACCCTCACCACCACACTCGGGTTATTGCCCATGGCGATTGGCATGGGCGATGGCAGTGAAGTGCGAGCCCCCATGGCCATTACCGTCATCTTTGGCTTAAGCATGTCGACATTACTGACATTACTGGTAATTCCAGCGCTTTATGCTCTATTTGACCGCAAGCAATATGCGGCTAATGACACAGCGATAAATAATGCGGAGACACCGGCATGAATATCACTCAATTAGCGATAAAGCGTCCGGTCACCACCAGCATGTTTTTCTTGGCCATAATGCTCTTTGGTATGGCAGCGAGCCGCATGCTGCCGTTAGAGATGTTTCCTGGCATCGATATTCCGCAAATTGTGGTTAATGTGCCATACAAAGGCTCCAGCCCTGCTGAAGTTGAGCGTGACATCACCAAAGTGTTAGAGGAGTCGCTCGCTACCATGAGCGGCATTGAAGAGGTGCGCTCTGACTCAACCCAAGATGGCGCTTTTATTCAACTGAATATGAAATGGGGTGAAGACGTTGCCACCAAAAGCTTAGAAGCACGTGAAAAAATCGATTCAGTGCGTCACTTACTGCCGACCGATGTTGAGCGAGTCATGATCCAACAATTTTCGACGGCCGACATGCCAGTGCTGACTATCCGAATATCAAGTGAACGTGAGCTATCAAATGCTTTTGATTTACTCGATAAACAGTTACGTAAACCACTCGAGCGCGTCGATGGGGTGTCTAAAGTTACCCTATATGGTGTAGAACAAAAACAAATTGAAATTAGATTAAATGCCGACAAGCTCGCATCGTCTGGGATTAACAGCCTCGATTTACGCACCCGCTTATTATCCGAAAACTTTGTTATTAGTGCTGGAACCATTCGCACCAATTCACAGGTGTATCAGGTAACACCAAAAGGAGAATTTACCAGCCTAGACGACATCAATGCGCTGGTGATTGCACCTGGCGTTCATTTACAAGACATCGCAACGGTCAGTTACGCTTTACCAGAGAAAGTAGAAGGCCGCCATTTAGATCAAAAGTATGCAGTAGGGATTGATGTATTTAAAGAATCGGGCGCTAACTTGGTTGACGTTTCCGATCGGGTACTTAAGGTCATCGAACAGGTTAAACAAGACCAGCAATTTAATGGTATTAAGCTGTTTATCATGGAAGACCAGGCTTACGGCGTTAAATCATCTCTTAAGGATTTATTGCTGTCTGGTTTAATGGGCGCGGTATTATCATTTGGGGTGTTGTATTTGTTTTTACGCAATCTCAAAATGACTTTAGTCGTGGTGTCATCTGTGCCGATTTCGTTATGCATGACGTTGGCCGGAATGTATTTTTTAGGCTACAGCCTGAATATCTTATCCATGATGGGCCTGTTATTAGCCGTCGGTATGTTGATTGATAATGCCGTGGTAGTCACTGAAAGTGTGCTCCAAGAAAAGCAAGCCGCACATATCGATGATACCTGCCAAATAAAAGCCAATCAGCTGGCAGTATTAACAGGCGTTGAAAAAGTCTCACTGGCGATATTGGCGGGCACACTCACTACTGCAATCGTATTTTTACCCAATATTTTTGGCGTTAAAGTCCAGCTTACCATCTTTTTAGAACACGTTGCCGTGGCTATTTGTATCTCGTTAGCGGCCTCTTTATTAGTGGCTAAAACGCTTATTCCACTGATGCTTAATCGTTTTCACTTTGAGGTAGAACCCGTTAATGACCACAACCGTTTAGGGCTGTTTTATCAACGCAGCTTAACCTGGATATTAACCCGCCCTAAACGTTCTGGAGTGATTGCTATCGCGCTACTCGTATCGACTGCCCTGCCATTAAGTTTAGTGCAACAAGACCAGGGTGATGGCGAAGGCAATGACCGCTTATACATCAACTATCAATTAGAAGGCCGGCATAATTTGGCGGTGACCGAAGCGATGATTAATCGCATGGAGGATTACCTCTACAGCAACAAAGACACCTTTTATATCGACGCGGTATACAGTTATTACGCGCCACAAGATGCGCAATCAACCATTTTGCTAAAAAAAGATATTCCTATTGAAATAAGCGAGTTGAAAAAGATGATCCGCGAAGGGTTCCCTAAATTCTCTATCGCCACACCTCAGTTTGGATGGGGCAATGAAAATAGCGGAATACGGGTAACATTAACGGGCCGGTCTACCACCGAGCTCATTCGCATCAGTGAACAAATCTTGCCATTATTAAGTAACATTGAAGGTTTAGTTGACGTGCGATCAGAAGTCAATGGCGCCCAACAGGAAGTGGTTGTGGTGATTGATCGTGAAATGGCAGCCAGACTTGACCTAACACTGAGCGATATCGCCTCTAACATTGCTATCGCCCTTAGAGGGTCACCATTACGTTCATTTAGGCATGATCCAAGCGGTGAGCTTCGTATTGAGCTGGCTTATGATAAAAGCTGGCAAAACTCTCTTGAAAAACTCAAACAATTGCCGATTATTCGCCAGGGTGACCGCGTTTACACGCTCGACAGTTTAGCCACAGCCACGGTAGTGCCACGCTTTGACACGATTAAACACTTTAACCGCCAAACTGCGCTGTCGATTGGGGCAAACCTAGATGACTTCACCACAGAAGAGGCACAAGAAAAAATCACCCAAGTTATGGATTCGGTGAACTTTCCTTACGGATATGGCTACTCGCTACGTGGTGGTTTTGAACGTCAAGATGAAGACCAATCTATCATGGCTGTGAATATGATTTTAGCTATCGCGATGATTTATATCGTCATGGCAGCATTGTTTGAATCATTATTGCTACCCACTGCCATTATCACCTCGATTATGTTTTCCATTACAGGCGTATTTTGGGCTTTGTGGTTAACGGGCACGCCCATGTCGGTCATGGCCATGATTGGTATCTTGATTTTAATGGGTATTGTGGTCAATAACGGTATTGTATTGGTGGATCAAATTAATCAAATGACACCGGATTTAGATAAACTGAGCGATACCATTATTAGCGTGTGTATTACCCGTTTACGACCGGTATTAATGACGGTAGCGACAACCGTGCTCGGCTTAGTACCATTAGCCATGGGCGACACCCAAATCGGTGGCGGCGGCCCACCCTATTCACCAATGGCCATTGCCATTATCGGCGGACTCACCTTCTCCACGGTCACCAGCTTGTATTTAGTGCCTTTGTGTTATCAAGCACTATACTTAGTTCGCCATAAGGCTGCGATTCGATTGGGTTTAGCCAACAATTTTGCTCAAAAGCTGTTACCTTGGACCCGATAAGATTTTTAATAAAAAGTTTGTAACCTAAAAGTGATCAAACAGGCCAGAGTATCAGTATTAATGTAGCTGATTACCGGTTATCCAGGACAAATAAAGGGACAAAAATGAAACAGAGATTTCAAACAAAGATGATTAAACTAAGTGCATTGGCCATATTGGCATTAAGTAGCAGTGCAATAGCCGATGACAGCATGAGCGATGTCAACATCACCTCAAAAAAGCTCAATGACAATACCTATATGTTTATGGGTGCAGGCGGCAACATTGGCGTGTCAGCGGGAAGCGACGGTATTTTGATTATTGATGATCAGTTCGCGCCACTAGCCGATAAAATTTCAGCCTCATTAAATGAAATACAAGCTGGAGTGCCTAAATACATTGTTAATACTCATTACCATGGCGATCATACCGGTGGTAATGCACACTTTGGTGCCACGGGTACCATTTTAGCCCACCACAATGTATTAAAACGATTAAGCGAAGACAGCAAAACCCCAAAATCAGCCTTACCGGTCATTACCTTTGCTGAAAACATCTCGATTCATTTTAATCAAGATACCCTTGAAGTGATCCACCTGGGTCCAGGCCATACCGATGGTGACAGTGTCGTCATGTGGCAAAAAGCCAACATTATCCACATGGGCGACTTGTATTTTAAAGACCGCTTTCCTTACATAGACCTAAAAGGTGGCGGTTCAGTAATAGGTTATCGTGACAATGTCAGCGCAATTTTAGACAAACTCGATAATAAGGTGCAGGTGATCCCAGGCCATGGTGAACTAGCAACCCGTAACGAATTATTGAAATTTAAGCATATGCTTGATGATTGTATTAATTGGATGCGCGGCGAAATTGAAATGGGTCACGACCTGGCTAAAATCAAACAACAAGGCGTACCCAAAGAGTATAAAGATTGGGGATGGCAGTTTATCTCAGCAGAAAAATGGATAGACACCTTGTATGAAGATCTCAGTCCAAAAGCTGACGTGCAATAACTGTAAATACTCAAACTGAATCTCAATAGCGGTATAAAACAAAAAAGCTTGCCCATCAGCAAGCTTTTTTTGTTTTGGTATCGCACGGCAATCTATCTTGTTTCCTAAAATGCCAAAGTACCCAATACACGGGTTTTAAATCTTTGCCACCAGCATAACGAAATGGCCAAGCAAAATAATACAACCATTGCCAAGACGCTAAAAATTGTTGTGCTTTTTGCCATATTAATTCGCCACCCGCGGCACGATAAGCGTCAATAGCGTGAGAAATCAACGCATTTCGAGGACCAATATAACGATACAAGCTGTGAATAAACACCAGCAAATCTCTCACTTGTTGCGATACTATCGATTTGTCCTGTTGATGTGCTTCAAAATCAATGAACTTGACCTCGCCATCTTGCCAACTGATGTCACGCAGAGCAGGACGACCGTGTGAAAAATGCATAGCGTGCAACCTTGCCAAGGCAATCGCGACATCATTAAGAATAATGGGCAAGAGCGCTGCTTTATCATGAGCAAGCCAATCTTTAATCGTTGCGCCCGCATCTTCAATCACCATATAACCATCACCGACTTCAACCACCGCTGGCACAGGTGCACCATGCTTAGCCAACTCAGTGAGTACGTTTATTTCTTTGTGTAATGCGAGTGTTGAATTTTGTTTAAGCAAACGCATCGCGCCTGCCAGTTTCTCTACTTGCTTAAGCCAATAACGTTTGCCTTCAAACTCAAACGAGACCACTCGCTCACCGCGATGTTCACGAATGACTTCAGCAACTAATTGTTGAAAACCTTCATGTTCAGCCATAAGACTACCTAGTCAAAAACACGTGTATTACTGATAGATAAATTATCTGCCTCACTGATAATAAGTTCAATTAAACCAATGGTTTTTCTTGTTATTAGATATGCTTTTAGCGTTTTAGCTTCACTTTCCTTATAGCGTGTTAACATTCTAAATACACCGATAACATCCGTTGTGGAATTCAGTAAAGTTTGAAACACGGGCATAAAAAAACGCCCCGAAGGACGTTTAAAGCACCATATCACGGTTTACGTGTTTACGGTTTATTCAGCAGCCCAAGGTGTCGCACGGTTTTCTAATAGCACCGGGATACCTTCTGTAATAGGGTAAGCTAACTTATCAAACTTACAGATCAATTGTTGTGCTGTTTTGTCGTATTCCAACTTACCTTTACATACTGGGCAAGCCACAATTTCGAGTAGTTTTTTATCAAATGCCATGAGACAGTCCTTTTTTAGTTTGAGCCACTTGCTGTAATTGGCTCAACAATGCGTGATCAAATTCTGGGGTAAGCTTCGCATTTACCGGCAAATACCACCAGTGACTTTCAGCAAAATCGCGACATTTAACCGCATCTTTTTCAGTCATCACTAATGGGTGTTCGCGCGACAAGGTATGTAACTCTGTCGCCGAAAAAGCTTGATGGTCGGTAAACTCAACGGTTTTGGCTAGGTTATAGCCTAATTGTGTCAGTGTATTAAAAAAACGTTGTGGATTACCAATAGCCGCCATGGCAACCACGTCTTGCGATATGGACAGTGGCACACTATCGGGTTGACTCACTTGAATAAGCGGTGCTGGCGTTAAACTCATTAACACTTCATTTTGTTGTGCTGGGCCGCCATTGTTGATCACAAAATCAACACTGTTTAAACGCCAAAGCCCTTCGCGTAGCGGGCCTGCTGGGATAAGACATTGATTACCATATCGACGTTCACCATCGACTAAGGCGATTTCAATATCGCGAGCTAACGCATAATGTTGCAAGCCGTCGTCACTAATGATCACATCTACATCATTATTGGCTAACAACATATTGGCAGCATCGACACGTTTCGCGCCCACTACCATAGGCACCTGAGTACGAGCAACGATCATGGCCGGTTCATCACCCACCTCAGTGGCTTTAGCCCCCGCATTAACTGCTAAGCAACCTGGTATATCTACGCCATATCCACGGCTAATTACGCCTGGGGTGTAGCCTTGCTGACGCAGCAATTCAATCAAGTAGATCACGGTAGGTGTTTTACCACTGCCACCAGCAGTAATATTGCCCACCACAATGACAGGCACAGGTAAGGTGGTAGCGTGCTGAATACCCAGACTGAACAAGGTTCGTCTTAGCGTGGATATCACACCAAACAACCAGGACAGTGGCAAGAATAACCATTTAGCCCAATGATTGTGGTACCAAATACGATGGATTAATTGCTGCATTCCACCGAATCCTTACTGACTAAACTGCATCTTGTATAAATTCGCGTAAATACCCGCATGGGATATCAGCTCACTGTGATTACCGCGCTCCACAATTTGCCCTTGATCAATGACCAAAATCTCATCGGCACTTTCAATAGTCGATAAACGGTGGGCAATGACAATTGAAGTACGATTGTGACGCAAATTATCTAAGCCTTTTTGGATGGCTTTTTCAGATTCGGTGTCTAACGCTGAGGTTGCTTCATCTAAAATCAGCACTGGCGCGTCACGAAGCATGGCTCGAGCAATGGCGATACGTTGACGTTGACCGCCAGATAATAGCACGCCATTTTCGCCTACTTGTGTATCCAGCCCATCCGGTAAAGTGCTAATGAACTCCATGGCATAAGCAAGCTCAGCTGCGCGTTCGATTTGTTCGCGCGTCACTTCACCTGGGTAGGCGTAAGCAATATTGTTCGCAATGGTGTCATTAAATAACGTCACTTGCTGCGACACAAGTGCTACCTGGTTACGCAAAGACTTGAGCTGATAGTCATAAATACTGGTGTCATCTAGGGTGATATCACCCTCACTCAAGCCACCATAAAAACGGGTGATCAAACTGGCAATCGTAGATTTTCCAGAGCCAGAACGGCCAACTAACGCCACTGTTTTACCTGGCTGCACTTCAAAGTTAATCCCATTAAGTGCCGGTTTTGCTTGTTCTGGATAAGCAAAAGTTACATTGTCAAAACGCAACTTCCCTTTAACTCGCTCAATAGAAAACGGGCCATTATCGGGTTCAGGCGCGGTGTCTAATAATTCAAATACTGTGGTACACGCGGCAATACCGCGCTGAAACTCAGCATTAACACGGGTTAAGTTTTTAATCGGCTGTAACATGGCAAGCATAGCCCCTAAAATAGCCGCAAACGTACCCGCAGTTAAATCAGTTTTCATGCTGTCCCATGTGGCGGCATACAATACAAATGCCAGTGCAAACGACCCTATCACCATAATCAGTGGTTGGCTCACCGCTTGAGCAACGGCGAGTTTCATATTTTGATAACGGTTACGATCATTCACCTGGAAAAAACGGTCTACTTCTGTTTTCTGACCACCGAACACCAACACGTTTTTATGGCCTTTAATCATTTGCTCAGTGGTTGCGGTAACACCGCCCATCGCTGATTGAATTTGCTTAGAGACTTTACGAAAGCGGCGACTAACCACGCTTATCACGATACCGATAATGGGTCCTATCACTAAAATACACAGTGACAGTTTCCACGAGTAATAAAACATAATCGCCAGCATACCCACTGCAGTCATGCTGTCGCGCACGATAGAAATAAGCGCGCTGCCAGATGCTCTAGCTATTTGTTCTGTATCAAAGGTCACGCGAGAGATTAAATTACCACTATTTTCACGGTCAATGTAACTTACTGGTAACCGTAAATAATGCTCAAACACTTGCTGACGCATATCCATAATCAGTTGTGCACTGATAAATGACACACAATAGGTAGACACAAAGTTAGCCACCCCGCGCAACGTGAACATTAAAACCACCACAATCGGCGCCATAAACATGATGTCGTTATCGGCATTAAACCCACCGTGCGTAGGCACATCGACCCCTGCTACGACCGTTGGCGTTTGGCTAAAACCTTCGTCAATAAACGGTTTAATAAAGGCTATAAAAGCGGCGTCGACTGCACCATAGGTGAGGAGCGCAAGCACGGCCATAATAAACATGGTTTTCATTGGCGCGACATAAGTCATTAGGCGCTTAAAAACGATCCACATTTCATTTTTTTCATTAGAAGTTGATGCTGACATTGAATCCAATACTTAACTAGCAAACATAAGCATATTCTACTCTGCTTTAAGTGACTCACCAAATTTAAACAAATGGTTATACCAAAATGGCGCCAAATGTTGTCGATAAGTGGCTATTCTGTAGTCATTTTTTGTAAACGTGATACTAATTTGACCTTCGTGTCCGGTTTGTAATGTGCGGATATGCCGTTGTTGATAGCGCGCCATAACATCATTTTTAGGAAAGCCATATTGATTAGCAAAGCCTGCCGTCACAATAGCAAGCTCAGGGCGAACCGCATCAATAAAGGCGGGAGTAGAAGATGTTCGGCTACCATGATGAGGCACCAGTAAAATATCGGCTTCAACATCCGTTTGAGTTTGCAGTAACGATTGCTCGCGTGGAGATTCTATATCTCCAGTAAATAAAACACGTGTATTGCCATCGGTCACACTCATCACGCAAGAGTTATTATTATCATTGCCATTAAGCAATTGATTATCTATAAAATGCACATCCAAACCGTGCCAAACCAGATTATCACGACACCGTTGGCTCAACGGTTTATTGGTGTGCCCTGCTAAGTCAAAATCGGCAATCAATTGGCTGGCAGGAAATGCATTGGATAATACCCTTAATCCGCCGACATGATCGTTATCATCATGACTAACGATAATGTAATCAATATCCGTGATACCTCTAGAACTCAAAAAGGGCAGTATCGCTCTTTCAGCATAACTAAACTCACCAAAAGCGGCACCAGCATCGTAAATAAAACCATGCTTGCCCTGCTGCAACACAATCGCCATGCCTTGGGCGACATCTAACACATGCATTTGCCACACATCATTAAACTGATGATGGGGCTCATCACGCCGTTGTAACGAGCTCAGTAAGTGAACCCCTACAGGCAGGCACATTATCAATAAGCAATAACGAATAAGGCGTTTATCAACACCAATATGAGGCCGCAGATAAACCAATGTCAGGCCTATCAACATAAACAACACCGCAGCAAGCACCTGCTCTGTAATAGGCAACAGTGCTAAAGGTAAATGGTCGCTAAACTGCAATAGTTCAACAAACGGCACTAAGCTGACATCTGCCAACCTGAGTATTGTTGTGCCTATATTCTCAATCACGTGTTGCTCAACACCGATAATAGTTAACAAGGTCGAACTCAATAACCACAAGCAAAAACTCAACATGGTCAATGGAATAACCACCACACTAAACCAGGGTACAAACAATAAATTTAACCAAATGCTGTGCGGCGTCACCATCCCAAATAAAATGGCCTGCAATCCACCTAATCCCAATGCTAAACGCCATTGGATAGACCACAGCGTCTTAACCGCATTCAACAAGTAACCCCCTACTTCTCGGAACTTGATGAATAGCCGTTGCCAGATATTGCTCACTGTAACTTGTGCGCGTATTGCAGCTGATGGCGCTGTGAACGATTGCGGTTTTACGGCAAGTAAAATAATAGCGAGTGCTAAAAATGATAACCACAGACCAGCTCCTAAGGTGGCAACGGGATCTAGCAGTAATACAAAAAATAGCGCGTATAGCAATCGGTCCCAACTGTGGCTAAATTGCTTAATGACACTAAAGACAACTAACAATAACATCATCAATAACGCACGTTGAGTTGCAATGCCAAACCCCGATAAATAGCCATAACCCAAGGTAATCAGCGCAGCTGCGAGCATAATAACTTGCACTTTCCCGCCATGTTGCGACGCAGGCAATACAGTGGAACAGAACAGCAATACACCATAAAACAGGCCAAAGACCACAGATAAATGCAAGCCAGATATTGCTACCAAATGCCCTGCACCTGTTTGCCTAAGTTGTTGCCATCGAGTGTCATCGAGCGCACGCTTATCGCCGAATATGAGGGCTTGTAAAATATCACCTTGGGATAAGCCCTGTAGGATAGGCAGTGTCCTATCCATAATATATTGTCTAACCGATGTATCACTGCTGATTAATGCAGCCTGCTTAACCCGTCCCTTTGCCACAATATGCTGACTAATGAAGTGTTTTTGCTGGTTAAACCCTCCTTGGTTTTGAATACTGCTGATCCCTTTCATTCGAGCACTAAATTGCCAAATTTGCCCAGGCTCAACTTTCGCTGGCTTTTGCCAAGTTAATCGGTAATATCGCTGCACATTAGAGAACGCTATGGCTTCAAATAACAATCGGTCTTGTCGTGGTGGCATAACCCGCACATCGAAACTTATCCAGTCGCTGTTTTGACTAACAAGTGTTACTATCTGCGCCGTAAATTGAATTTGTTGGGGTTTTTCAGCATTTTGGTGCAAATAAAGACATTGAAAAAACGCACTGAGCCACAGAATGGCGAAAAAGCATCCTGCTAAAAAGGACGCTTTTTTAAGGCAGAACAACACCAGTAAGCACAAGATAGGCAAACACCAGATGGGTGCCAGCGATGGCCATAACATCGCTGATAAAGAACAGGCACAAAAGCCATAGATAAATCGATTCATAGTGAATGAGTTAAGACATTAATCGACGAATATGCCAAAAAAATTAATACAAAGGTTTATGCCAAAACCAGAAACACTCCGTGAACATAAGTATTTACGGATGTTTGGCAAATTATTACACAAGCCAAATTTATGGGCTCTAAATCGAAAATCAGCACCTGGTGCGTTTGCTGTAGGCTTGTTTGTGGCTTGGATCCCCATGCCATTTCAAATGGTCGTGGCAGCCGGTTTTGCCATTTTATTTAATGTTAACTTACCCGTCGCAGTTGCTCTTGTGTGGATTACGAATCCATTAACTATGCCCATTATGTTTTATGGCGCGTATTTGTTAGGGACTAAAATCCTTGGCCATAAAGCACAAGCATTTCAATTTGAAGCCACATGGGCGTGGATTGAAGCCTCAGTGTCGACTATCGGTCCACCTTTTTTGGTTGGCTGCTTAGCATTAGCCATTATTTCTGCGCTGATCGGTTTTGTGGTGATAAAAAGCATGTGGCGTTATTCAATTTTGTTTAAATGGCAAAAGCGTAAAGGCGAGTAATACAGATCTGAGACACAAGCTCAGTAGATCAAAAAGAAGGCCACAATGAGTATTGTGGCCTTTTGTTTTGTAAATGGGTTATCCGCGGTTGCAGAGATGTCAGTCTTGATGATTTAAATTATGCGCCATTTGTTTCGCTAACCGCGCAAAATCAGCAATTTCTTGTTCTGTTAAGCCAGTTTTCATTATCTCGTTAACACGATCCTCGGTAACAGTTAACCGTTTCACCACTTCGCTTCCACTTGGGCTGATGCCTAAAAAATAGCTGCGTTTATCTGTCGGATTTTCTAACTTAAACACATAATCCAAACTGATTAATTCTTTAATCAGTCTCGCCAACTGAGCTTTGTCGAGTAGGGTTTTCTGAACAATATCATTAGCAGTCACCTGCTTATTGTTAAACGATATTATTTTAAGCACCCGCATATGTAGCGGTGTGATGCCTAAATCATTACTATCCATTGCCTGGCGTAACGAACGCTTCATGCTGTGTAATAAATTAAACAGCGGCTCTTTTATATTCTCAGACACAAGCCTTCCTCAGTGTTAACTCACTCATACAATGATAGAGAAACGGTTATTCATTATTAGTAACATGATCGAGTGCGCTCAAGGCTAGTCACTCACTCATTAAACATTATACGGCGATAAAGCCAAACCAATAAATGCAAAACCAACAACCCACTAAAACTAATGGCAAAAAATAAGAGTGCTATAGATTCAACGGTTTTAGGCGTATCAATAAAGTAATACCACCACATTGGCCAGGTCAGTAAGCTCAATACCGTGAGTTGCAGCATACAGCGCTTACAGCGGCCAATCTTTTGTTTAAATATTGAGTCCGTACATTGATTACATGCCATCAAGCTACCTGCACACCTTAACGACCCGCTAATGCCGTTGCAGGAGCAATCTTAGTTGCTTTCCAGGCTGGATAAATTGTGGCAAGCAAGCTCATTACCAAGCCCATTATGATGACAACAACCACATCTTGGCTATGTAATTCAGACGGTAAAAAGTCAATGAAATAGATATCAGATGCCAACAACTGAAAGCCAAAAAGCTGTTCAAGCCCCTGAGCAATCGCACTTAAGTTATACGCAAAAATCACCCCTAAGATGCCACCAATCGTGCAGCCCATGATGCCGTTTAACGCCCCTTGCAGCATAAAAATGGTCATTATCGCACCGCGACTGATACCCATAGTCATTAAAATAGCAATTTCTGAGGCTTTGTCGCGCACAGCCATCACCAATGTCGAGACAATATTAAAACATGCCACTGCAATCACCAGCGCCAAGACTAAATACATCACTAAGCGCACTAATTGAATATCTTGATAAACATGCCCTTGCGAGCGGGTCCAATCATTGATGTATAAATATTGTTCCTGAGCAAAGCCTAAATCACGTGTAACTGAAGCGGCATTCAGCACATTAGCGACTTGTATACGCACCCCACTAACACCAGTACCTAACCCTAAAACGTCGGCTAAATATTCAATGGGCACAAAAGCTTGGGTTGATTCAATTTCGCCGCCCACATTGTAAACACCCGATACCACAAAACGATGGCTTTTGGCCGAGGTCAATTGGCTATTATTGGCATCAGGGGTGAACATCGCGACGGTATCGCCGACTTTGAGCTGTAGCTTATCGAGTAAACTGCGTCCTAAAACGATATTATTTTGATTACCTTGCAAAGATTGCCACGCTGCAGCAGACATATATTGATTAATAGTCGACACATCAGCTTCGTGATTAATATCAATCCCGCTGACCACAAGGCCTTGAAAGCCTGCCGGTTTTTGCACTAAACCTTGCAAGCGAATAAACGGCGCCACACCGGTAATTTGTGTTAAGTGTTGCGCACTGTCTGCAATCACTTTCCAATCGGCTATCGGCTCATTAACACCCACGAGCTCACCATGAGACGCTACGCCCAATAACCGTTGTTGTAACTCTTTTTCAAAGCCGTTCATGGTCGACAGCAATAAAATCAACACGCCCACACCCAATGCGATACCCGCCGTTGAGGCAAACGAAATAAACCCAATAAAGCTATTGGATTGTTTAGCACGAAAAAAACGCCAACCTATTGTTAACGGTAACCACTTACTCATTCGGCTTGCCCTGTTGTGTTAGCTACGGTTTGTAACACACCATCTTTCATGGTTAATTGACGGTCCATTTTAGCGGCGAGTTTATGGTCGTGCGTCACCACAACAAAGGCGGTATCAAACTGCTGAGCCAATTCACGGATCATCGCATAGACATTATCGGCACTGCTGGCATCAAGGTTACCGGTGGGTTCATCGGCCAGTACCAATTTAGGTTTGTTAATTAACGCCCGAGCAATCGCTACTCGTTGACGCTCGCCACCTGATAATTGCGCCGGAATATGGTTTAGACGATGCCCAAGCCCCACACGCTCAAGTAATTTTTGCGCATCGGCTAAGGTTTGCTTTTTATCTCTGCCTTGAATAAATGCCGGCATTGCCACGTTTTCTAATGCGGTAAACTCGGGCAACAAATGATGAAACTGGTAAATAAAGCCTAAATCTTGATTACGCACCTGAGCTTGTCTCATGGCAGACATGCTATACAAGTCTTCGCCGTCAAGCAGCACAGAGCCAGCTGTTGGGGTGTCTAAGGTGCCCATTATATGCAACAAGGTACTTTTACCTGAGCCAGAACTCCCCACAATGGCTAATTGCTCGCCTTTATAAACCGTTAAATCAACGCCAGACAACACATGAGTCGTGACTTCGCCATCATGGTATTGCTTACTAACGTGGTTAACTTGTAATAACGCTGTGTGTGTTTGACTCATTATTCGTATCTCAAAGCAGAAGCGGGTTGAACCCTTGCAGCCGACAGCGCAGGGTAAAGAGTGGCAAGTAAGGTAATTAATAGCGAGCCAACAATGATGAAACTCAATTGGGTGACTGACAAGGCAACCGGCAAGGTTTGCCCTGCCCCTAAAATGGCTATGCCGAGCGCCGACAATATACTGTTCAAATTAAGGGTTAAGCCTATGCCGACTATCGTGCCTAAAACTAAACCCAGTAATGCATTTAACAGTCCTTGCACAATAAAGATAGCCATCACAGATGATGTGGTCACGCCCTGGGTTTTAAGCACGGCAACGTCAGTGGTTTTATCCACCACCATCATCACGAGTGCTGACACCATGTTAAATGCGGCAACGGCCACAATTAAACTCAGCATCAACGACATCATGTTCTTTTCCATCTTCACAGCAGAAAATAAATGACCATAGTCTTGACGCCAATCACTGGTTTTAATTTCAACGCCTTGCTTGGCAAAGGCATTAACCATTTTTGAGGCCATTTGCGGAGCTGTAAAAGGGTCGGACAAATACACCCGTAACTCATTTATTTGTTGGCTGTTTTGACGCATCAACTTGCGCGCATCTTGATAATGCACATACGCAACGCTGCCATCAACTTGCGAACCCATTTCAAATACGCCCGCCACAGTAAATTTACGCTGGCTCGGCACCGGGCCCATAGGGGAATACACCACACCATCGCCACTGAGTAATCGAATTCTATCGCCGGTATTCACATCAAGCTTACGCGCTAACTCGCTACCAAGGACAATATTGTAATCACCCGCAGTAAGTTGCTCAAAGGCATTTGAATAGGTATGCGAGGCAATGCTCGACAATGTTTGCTCAAGCTGTGGATACACGCCATACACTTGTACCGCACTGATGTTTTTGCTCGATTGGATCATCGCCTGCGTGGTCGTGCTTGGCACCATGCCTCGGATGCTAGAGCTTAATCCATCTTCAGCCAACACACGCTGGCTCAGCGGCTGCCAATCAGTAAAGCCAGGCTCGCTGATTAAGGTTAATTGCGGCACAGCACCCAGGATACGGTTTTTTAATTGGCCTTCGAGGCCATTCATTACCGAGCTGACCACAATTAATGCTGCTACACCCAAAAAAATACCCGATACAGCAAAAAAGGTAATAAATGAGGCAAAAGCATTGGCTTTTCGGGCACGCCAGTAACGGTAGCCGATAAAAAACGAAAATCCGAAATTCATAAAAAAATACTAATCCTATGCGCTAATCACAGCGTATTAGTCTGACAATCAAGCTAATTTTGAAGATGAAAACAACAAGCCATTGTGTATGACTTGCTAAATCATTAAGTTGGGCACGATAATAGGGCTATTAGTGCGATAAATAAAGAGGCAAACCTTGATACCTGACAGCAATTCTTATTTTAGTGTGCCTCATAACTTTAACGCTTACTTGTCGCCGTGGGATGCAAGCCAAGGTTTACCAAGTGAAGATGAGCTAAAAGACATGCAATCTGTGGGCTTAAGGTTATTGACTGAAGTCAAAACCCTCGAAGCCAGTTGCCTTTTACAATTACGTAATTTAGATAATGACGCCAAAGCGGTAGTGGATTTTTTAAAGTTGCAATCTCGCAAGGTCGATTTAGTATTGCAACATGTCCTTGAAAAAGAAGTGCAAGAAGGTCAGCACGTTAAAGGCAATCAATTCGGCGGTAGTGGCATCAGCATCACCAGTACGTTTGCACTAAACGTGGGAGATTATTATAAAACCCATATTTATTTGCACACAGAAGTGGTCGCCTTATTATGCATTTGCCAGGTCACTCAGTGTTCGCCTATTAACCAAGATGACCGAGAAGATCAAGACAGCACACCACAATGGCATGCTGAACTTGAGTTTAGTCAGATTCTTGAAGATGATATTGAACAACTTGTTAAAGCCAGCTTAGGCGTGCAACAAAAAATGCTTAAAAAGCGTAAACAGAATATTGATAAGCAACGACGCTAACAACCGCGTAAACATAATGGCGTTTCAATACAAATTGACAGCAAACGGAACTGAAAAAGATTTTAATGAAACAATTTAGTGTACTCACGCCGCCGAGTGTAAAAAAAGGCCAACAAATGCAAACTTTGGCAACATTAGGTGGGGTATCTCAAGCCATCACCTTAGCCAAGTTAATTCAGCAACATTCTGGTACCAGCCTAGTGGTCACCCACGACACCCCAAGTGCGTTGTCGCTAGAGGTAGAGCTAAGCTATTTATTGCAACACAGCCAAGTTAATGTGTGCTTATTTCCCGACCGTGAAACCCTGCCTTACGACAGCTTTTCACCACATCAAGATTTGATTTCTCAGCGACTCGAAACCCTCGCCAATATTAGTCAAAGCCAGCACAACGTGGTTATTGTTCCAGTTAATACCTTAATGGTGCGCCTGCCGCCAAAATCATTTATGACCGCCAATGTCATGGTGCTCAATAAAGGCGACACATACAGTTTGCAACAAGCAAGACAACATCTTACCGACACAGGCTATCACTTAGTAGACCAAGTGTATGAGCACGGTGAGTTTGCGATCCGCGGTTCTATCATTGATATTTTCCCTACTGGCTCTCGCCAACCACTGCGCATTGAATTGTTTGATGATGAAGTCGAATCGATTCGATTTTTTGATGTCGACACCCAACGTTCTGGCATGGCGCGCGATGCCATTCGCATGTTGCCAGCAAAAGAATTCCCAACAGACAGCCACGCTATTGAAGGCTTTAGACAGCGCTATCGTCGACGCTTTGAAGTGATATCGAAAGAAGCAGAGTCTGTTTATCAATTGGTTAGCCGCAATTTGATGCCAGCGGGCATTGAAAACTACCTACCACTGTTTTTTGATGAAACCGCAACACTATTTGACTATTTACCTAACGACAGTCAATTAATCACTTTAGGCGATATCGACAAAGCCAGTAAAAACCATTTACACGAAGTGGCGGTGCGTTATGAAGACAGACGCATTGACCCATTAAGGCCGCTGCTGGCGCCGCAAGAATTGTATTTATTACAAGATGAATTATTTGCCGCATTCAAACCGTTATCGCGCACGCAAGTTATTCAGCAAATCCATGCTAACGACACAGACAACGCCGGTCAGCCTCTAGCGCAAATCGATTTACCAGCACACGCCATTATGGCCAATGTTGAAAAACTGCCCGACATTAATGCCAACCACAAACTCAAGCAGCCTTTAATTGCGCTGCAAGAGTACAGTGCGACACAGTCGCAATTATTGTTTAGCGCCGAATCCGAAGGTCGCCGCGAAGCCTTACTTGAACTCTTTGCCAAAATTGGCATTAAACCCAAGCAGTTCGATCATTTAAATGACTACCTCGCAGCCAAAGATGCCATCGGCTTAATGGTATCGCCGCTCAGCCGTGGTTGTGTACTAACAGACACACCAAGAGGTATGGTAAGCGTTATTTGTGAAACCGAGCTGTTCGGCCAACGAATTTCACAGCAACGTCGCCGCGAAAAGCAAAAACAAGTCAGTTCAGATGTCTTAGTTAAAAACTTAGCCGAGCTAAAAGTCGGTCAGCCTATTGTGCATTTAGAGCACGGTGTGGCGCTGTATCAGGGGCTTGAAACGCTTGATACTGGCGGCTTAGTCGCCGAATACTTAAAGCTAGAATATTCAGGTGGCGATAAACTCTATGTGCCAGTGTCATCACTGCACTTGATCAGTCGCTTTAATGCCAGTGGCGACGGTGACGCCCATTTAAACAAGCTCGGCAATGAAACCTGGGCCAAAGCAAAACGCAAAGCCATTGAGCGTATTCGAGACGTTGCAGCTGAGTTATTGGATGTCTATGCTCGTCGTCAAGCTCGTCCGGGTGAAGCTATGGCCATTGATGAGCAAGAATATGCACAATTCAGCCAGGGTTTCCCTTTTGAAGAAACCGTCGACCAAGAAACAGCGATTCATGCCGTACTGGCAGACTTACAAGCCCCGCTGGCTATGGATCGTTTGGTGTGTGGTGATGTGGGCTTTGGTAAAACCGAAGTCGCCATGCGCGCGGCGTTTGTCGCCGTCAATGCAGGTAAGCAAGTGATTGTATTGGTTCCGACCACTTTACTGGCTCAACAACACTACGAAAACTTTAAAGACCGTTTTGCAGACTGGCCTATCGTCATCGAAGTGATGTCACGTTTTAGAACCACCAAAGAGCAAAAAAGTGTCGTAGAGCAACTGTCTGAAGGTAAAGTCGATATTGTTATTGGTACTCATAAACTATTGTCAGCAGAAGCCGACTTTAACAATTTAGGTTTGTTGATTATCGATGAAGAGCACCGTTTTGGTGTACGTCAAAAAGAAAAGATTAAAGCATTGCGAGCCAATGTGGATATTTTAACCCTTACCGCCACACCCATTCCACGCACACTTAACATGGCCATGTCTGGCATGCGTGATTTGTCGATTATCGCCACGCCACCCGCAAAACGTTTAGCGGTAAAAACCTTTGTGCGCGAATACGACAAAGCCACTGCGCGTGAAGCCATTTTACGTGAGATATTACGCGGCGGTCAGGTATATTATTTACACAACAATGTCGAAACCATTGAAAAAACAGCACAAGACATACGCGACTTATTACCCGAAGCTCGTGTAGTGACGGCCCATGGGCAAATGCGCGAACGCGATCTTGAAAAAGTGATGTCAGACTTTTATCACCAGCGCTTTAACGTGTTGGTGTGTACCACTATTATCGAAACGGGTATCGACGTACCCAGTGCCAACACCATTATTATCGACCGTGCCGATATGTTTGGTTTAGCCCAGTTACACCAATTACGTGGTCGTGTGGGGCGCTCGCATCATCAAGCGTATGCTTACATGATGACGCCGCATCCAAAACGCATGACACCCGATGCCCGTAAACGTCTTGAAGCCATTGGCGCATTAGAAGACCTTGGCGCAGGCTTTATGCTTGCCACCCAAGATTTAGAAATTCGCGGCGCAGGTGAATTACTCGGTGATGAGCAAAGCGGTCATATTTCTAAAATTGGTTTTAGCTTGTACATGGAAATGCTCGAGTCTGCTGTTAAAGCATTAAAAGAAGGTAAAGAGCCCTCACTTGCCTACATGATGAGCGCCAAAGCGGAAATCGATTTACGTATCCCCGCTTTGCTGCCTGAAGATTATGTCAGCGACGTCAATATGCGCTTGTCACTTTATAAACGTATCGCCAATTGCGAAAACGATAATATGCTCGACGAACTCAAAGTCGAATTTATTGACCGTTTTGGCATGTTGCCGCAGCCAACGCGTAATTTAATGGCCATTACCTTGTTTAAACATCAAGCAACCGCACTGGGAATCGTTAAAATTGAAATGCATGCCAAAGGTGGTAGCGTTGAATTTGGCCCTGAAAACTGCGTTGATCCAATGTTTATTATTGGTTTGTTGCAAAACCAGCCACAAATCTATCGAATGGACGGGCCAAATAAGTTAAAGTTCACCATTCCTGCTGAAACAAGCAAAGAGCGTCTTGAATTAGTCAATACCTTGCTTGAACAGTTCGCTAAACACCAAACTGGAGACAAATAGTGCTTCGTAAATTTGCGATGTCTATCGCCGCTATCACAGCGCTATCCCACAGCTTTTCAGCCCATGCAGAATCATGGTTTGAGGTTGAAGTATTTGTATTTGAACGCCAACATCCGTCAGTTGAAAAATGGCTCGATGCATCACCACCAAAATTAGCCAATAATACTGTTGATATTATCACTCCGGTGATCAGTACCGACATTACTGGCGTTGCAGTGGGACTCAATGGTTGTTCGTCTACCGACTGGGCCAGTGACACCAGCAACTGTAACGACCCTAAAGTGAGTAATAATATTGCCACTCACCCAAGCCAGGTGCCTTTTAATATTGGGGCAAGTAGCCCACAATCGGCTTATTTGGGTCAAGGTCCATTATTGCTGGCACAAAGCCAAGGGCAATTTAGCGATATTATCCGCACCATCAGTCGTGAACCCTATGTGAAAGGTTTAGTACACTTAACCTGGCAGCAAAATATGCAGTCTCGTCGAGCGGCAAAACCGGTGCGTATTTTTGGTGGTAAAGATTTCTCTAAAACCTTTGATTACCACGGCTTAAGCGTGAATAAACCCGCAGACAGCAGTAACAGCATGCCTGCAGGTGATTACAGTGCATTGGGTGGGTTTTATGATGCACCGAAAATCAGCCCAGTGTGGGAATTAGATGGCTCAATTAACATTTACCTAAGCCATTACCTGTACATCGAAAATAATTTGGCGTTGCGTAAACCAACCCAAAAAATGATTGAATCAACTCCTGCTGCGTTTAACGAATACGCTGCATTAGATATTGATGGTAAAAAGCAATTAGCCCCTTACCTGCAAAGTATTCCATTAATTCAAAACCGCCGAGTAAAAAGTGGCGAGTTACATTATTTTGACCACCCACAAATGGGCATTGTGATGCAAATTCGTAAAATGGCGCAACCTACCAACGTGAAGCCAATTGATTTGACCGGTTATAAACCACAAGCTCAATCAATGCCTTACGCGGGTTAATCGCTGCTGAATTAACACATAAAAAAACCGGATCAACTGATCCGGTTTTTTTATTGCAAACTTAAAGCAAACTTAAAGCA
Organism: Shewanella sp. MF05913; assembly: GCF_059758095.1. Classification (NCBI taxonomy): domain Bacteria; kingdom Pseudomonadati; phylum Pseudomonadota; class Gammaproteobacteria; order Alteromonadales; family Shewanellaceae; genus Shewanella; species Shewanella sp. MF05913. The sequence goes on along the minus strand of NZ_JCAYNT010000022.1, from coordinate 56,067 downwards.
AACTAACGCGTTAACGGTTAATTTGACTCACCAATAGCTGCGCCGCTTGAATGCGGGCTTGCTGCTCTAGAGCATGGCACACTTGCGCAGGCTGACTTTTAAGCGCCAATGCCGTATGCAGCGGCTCGTCTGCTGGCCAAACAAAATCAGTCAGTAATGCATTAACGCCTGTCGGGTCGTTACACACTAAAATCATGTCACATCCCGCCTCTATAGCCGCTTTAGCACGTCCTTGATAGTTACCCGCAAAGCTCGCGCCCTTCATGCCTAAATCATCAGAAAATATCACCCCGTCAAACGCCAATTGTTGACGTAATACCGTTTGTAACCAGTATGCTGAAAACCCAGCAGGATTAGGGTCAATAGCTGAATACACTACGTGCGCGGGCATCACTCCTTGCAACTGTTTTTGGCCAATCAGTTGCTTAAATGGCACCATATCAAATGCGTCAATCACGTCTTTAGTGCGAGGGTCTACTGGCATTGCAATGTGCGAATCGGCAGCAACACTGCCGTGTCCAGGAAAATGCTTACCTACTGCTGCCATACCCGCTTCGTTCATGCCGATAATAAACTGCTCAGCTAGCGCACTGACGTGTGCAGGGTTAGGACTAAAACTGCGTTTACCAATCACTTCACTTATACCGTTTACATCTAAGACCGGTGCAAAACTTAAATCAATATCGCACGCAAGTAGCTCTATCGCCATTAAAAAGCCACATTCTTTCGCCCATTGTTTTGCTAATGTTAAATCCATGTTTGCAGCGGGTAAAATATCACCCATCGCTGGAATTAAACTAAAACCTTCACGAAAACGCTGTACCCGGCCACCTTCGTGGTCTACGGCAATTAACAATTCTGGCCGAATGCGGCGAACTTGCTTAACTAGCTCAATTAGCTGGTTTTTATTTTCAAAATTGCGTGTAAATAAAATTATTCCACCCACTTTTGGGTGTTGTAACTGCTCGGTTTCCAGATTTGATACTGTTAAACCGGCTAAATCCATCATTAAATAGCTCAAACTGTTCCCCTAATCGTATCGTCAACGTCTAAATATTGCGGTTATTGTGCATGATAAGACAAGCTAATGTGAAAATTATGCATAAAAAAATCTAATGAACTGTCATTCATCAAACTGTGGGATACTCTGCTCACAAAAGAGATAAACCGCCAAGTTGATATAAGGCGATTATACTCACTAATAACGAAAACAATAAACGACTCAGCAAGGGTTACACAAGATGATTAGTGTATTTGACATGTTCAAAATTGGTATTGGTCCTTCAAGCTCCCACACGATGGGCCCGATGAAGGCTGGTAAAATTTTTATTCAACATGTAGCAGACAACAATTTATTGGATCAAACCGATGAATTACAAGCCGAATTGTTTGGATCTTTAGGTCAAACAGGCAAAGGCCACGGTACCGGTAAAGCGGTCATTTTAGGCTTAATGGGTGAAGACCCTGAAACCGTTGACACCGATGGTGTTGATGCCATTTTAGACGCTGTCTCAAAAAACCAACAGCTCACTCTGGCCGATGGTCGTTTAGTGAAGTTTACCCGTGATGATGGCGTCACTTACCACAGACGTAAAACCTTACCTGCGCATGCCAACGCCATGACGTTATACGCGCTATCAAAAGGCGAATGCATCTATAAGCGCACTTATTACTCTGTAGGCGGCGGCTTTATTCTTGATGAAGATGAAATTACCCAACGTAATGCATCACCTGCCACACCGATTGAACAAGCCCCCTACGACTTCAACAGTGCTTTGCATTTATTGCAACTATGCTGCGATAACGGTTTAAGCATTTCATCGTTAATGATGTCTAACGAAATGAGCATCGCCAGCGAAGAAGACATTAAACAAGGTTTGTGGAAAATTTGGCAAACCATGAAAAGCTGCGTAGAGCGCGGTTATCAAAAAGAAGGTATTTTGCCTGGCGGCTTAAAGCTTCGTCGTCGTGCCCCTGCACTGTATCGTCGCTTAAAAGCCGAAGGTCGTAATAATACTGATCCGCTAACCGCAATGGATTGGGTTGATTTATTTGCCTTGTCGGTTAACGAGCAAAATGCCGCGGGCGACCGCGTTGTTACCGCACCAACAAACGGTGCTGCGGGCATTATCCCTGCGGTATTGTGTTACTACGATATGTTTGTGCAAGAAGTCGACATTGATGTCTGTAGCCGTTACTTACTCACGGCAGCTGCGATTGGTATTTTATACAAGAAAAATGCCTCTATCTCTGGCGCTGAAGTAGGCTGTCAGGGTGAAGTAGGCGTAGCTTGCTCGATGGCAGCAGGTGCATTAACCGAAATTATGGGCGGTACGGTTGAGCACGTCGAAAACGCCGCCGAAATCGGCATGGAACATAACCTTGGGTTAACTTGCGATCCTGTTGGCGGCCTCGTACAAGTGCCGTGTATTGAACGTAATGCGATGGGCGCGGTGAAAGCCATTAATGCCTCACGCATGGCACTGCGCGGCGACGGTAATCACAAGGTGTCGTTAGACAAAGTCATCAAAACCATGATGGACACCGGTAAAGATATGCGCAGCAAATACAAAGAAACTGCCAAAGGTGGTTTAGCGGTTAACATCGTTGAATGTTAAGTTTGATTAGCGGTTAATTACTTACCATTAACCACATTAACACAATAAAAAATGCCTGTTATCGCTAACAGGCATTTTTGTATCATTTTATCAATCAAATCAATAACCACATATAGTGATCGTATGGTGGGTTAATCCATTAACTAATGCGTTTTAAATTGACCAATTTGTCCACGCAGTTGCTGCGATAACTCATCCACTTGTACGCTGGCACTGTAAGATTGCTGCGCGTTGTTCGCCGTTAATCCTGCTTCGTCGCTGATATTAACAATATTACGATTAATCTCATCCGTCACTGCGGTTTGTTCTTCAGCGGCAGTAGCAATTTGAGTCGCCATATTCGATATAGTCGCAACCGACTCAGTAATTTTACTGAGTGCCTCACCCGCTTGCGCGGCTTGTTCTGTGCTCTTAAATGCTTGCTGACGACTTGAATCCATTACGGTCACCGCATCTTTCACACCGTTTTGTAACTGACCAATCATTTGCTGAATTTGATTGGTCGAATCTTGCGTGCGTTTTGACAATGTTCGTACTTCATCCGCCACTACCGCAAAGCCTCGACCATGCTCACCCGCGCGTGCAGCTTCAATCGCTGCGTTAAGAGCCAGTAAGTTAGTTTGGTCAGAAATACTGCGGATAACCTCTAAAATGCTGCCAATATTATCGGTATCTTTTTCAAGCTGATGTAACGCGGTGGCTGCGTGCTCAACGCCATTGGCTAATGCTTCAATTGAGGTAATCGTAAGCTGAACCACTTTATCACCCTGCACTGCTTGGGTATCAGAGTCCTTGGCTGCTTGGGCGGCTAATTCGGCATTGTTGGCCACTTCAATCACGGTGGCTTGCATTTGATTCATCGCCGTTGCCACTTGTTCTGTCTCACTTTGTAGACGCTGCATACCGGCTAAGGTTTCATTACTTGAAGAAGTTAACTGCACACTTGCCGTGCCCAATTGCTGGCTGTTGTCATTAAAGTCAGTAATTAACTCGCGTATTTGGCGTACAAACAGGTTAAAGCTACGTGCCACTTTGGCAATTTCAGTATTGCCGCTGTCATCAAGTTTAACCGTTAAATCTTTTGCACCCGAGGCGATATTGCGCATCGAATCATCTAATATTCTCAAAGGGTTAACAATCGTGCGGTAAAGCAGCAATAAAATAATGGTCAGAAACACGCCGAGGCCGATATTTCCCCACAATTGCACGCTGGCAGCCGATTGCGTGGCTAATAAGGTTTCTTGCACCGCGGCATCAAATTTACCATCGATTTCATCAGCCAATAAATCTAAATCATCAGCAAGGTTAGATGACACTTCATCAAATCCACCCGCCCCTTTCATAAGCTGATTACCCGCTTCAGTACCTTGAGTTAAATAAGCATCAGCCATATTAACGCCAGAGGCATGCAACTCATTCACCTTGCGTTTAATCTCTTGCGCTCTTTGGCTCACCTCTGGCGCAACAGCAATCAATAAATCAAGCTTTTCGAGTGCGCCGTTTAGGCTTTCTAATGCTTCCGCTTTAGCTTCATCGCTTTTGGTGGCGCCAACATCGGTTAAAAATTGTTGAATTTGCACCACAAAATAACGCGTGTCTTTAAGCGCAAAAATAGCATTAACCTGTGCTTCTTCGTGCACGACACCTTCATGAATATGGGTTTGTTGAATATTACTGACCGAAATCAAAATCACTAAAGCCAACAAGGAAAGCGTGATTGTGATTTGGAGCATTTTTTTGATTGATAAATCAAACATTGTTGAGGCACCTGTATCGGTATAAGTAGATCCTGTTTATAGGATAACGCTCGGTATATTGACTGTCATTAAGTGCAAATCAATTATATGCACTACATCTTATAAACATAGAAAATGCATTATACAGACAGTCCAAAACCCTTAAAAACCTATAATCCCTCACAAATTTATAACATCATCATACTTTAGCCTGAAGCACATAGGAATGGCCTTGGTGTTTTTTGCGTTATTTTGTCGCTTGAAAGACCCGCAGAGTGTTAGATGACCGCTTTAGGAAAGAGGTCCGAATGAAAAAAGGTAATCTAACGATCTAACTAAAGGTGTGACTGTAAACGCCGGCTTTACAATAACAGAGGTCTAATACAATCTTTACTTATAATAACGCCCTTCTTTCACTTCGCAAACCTCATTTTAAAACAGCTAGTTACCTCCAGTTCTCTTGCCATATTTTGTTAACGCGTTAGAATGCATTTAATAGTATGATTAATAGTTATCGGAGCGCGACATGGAAGTAAATAATGAAATGGATGAAGTAAGCTTTCTAGAAAGGAATAATATCTCAAGTGAAGATTGGGGAAAATCAAAAATTGACTGGCTTACTTTGCAAAAAAAAGGTGCTGACCATCTATCAAAACTTGATGAAAGGAAAGAAAGTGCTGAACTTTTTGCACGAATGATCCAGAGGTGTCCAGAGGTTCATTCCGTTAGATGGCGGGTCAAAGATCCTGAACACTTAATGGAAAAAATTGTCAGAAAAACAACTGAAGGCTCTAATTCATACAATGAGATTTACTTAGACATTAATGCAGACAATTATCATGAAATAGTTACTGATCTAGTCGGAGTGAGAGCACTGCATTTATTTAAAGATGATTGCTTTGGAATTGATGAATATCTCCGTAATCTTTGGACGACTAAAGAGCAACCTGTCTACTACGTAAGAGAAGGAGATAATGAAGCTACTGGTCACGAGCGTTTTGATATTAAAACACATCCAGCAGGCTATCGTTCTATCCATTATGTTTTTGAATCTACACCATTAAAACAAAAAATATATACTGAAGTCCAAGTGCGAACAATTTTTGAGGAAGGTTGGAGTGAAATAGACCATAAAGTTAGGTATCCTAATTTTTCAGATAATGAACAAGTTTCATACTTCCTAAGAATTTTTAATAGGCTTGCTGGTAGTGCCGATGAAATGGGCACTTTCGTTAAAAAGTTAGTAACCGAACTTGAATCAACAGCATCACAACTTACCGCAATAGAAAAAGAAAATATTGAAATAAAACAAAAGCATGAAAAAAACATTGCCGAAATTGACCGTTTATTTAGTGAGCTTGATAATTCTAATGACAAGCATAAGTTTCAAGAAGATCTGGTTAAAAATTTAAAGAAAGAAGTCGAAAAACTAAAAGCACAATCTAAAAGACAAGAACTTACCACAATTGGACGTAAGGCGCTTTTAAATACTTTATTCAGTGACATTCATCATAGGAACAATAACACATTAATTATTAGCGCTCCCAAATTTTCAAGTCCAGTTAAACACGAAAAAGATGAAGATGAAAGCTAGTAACTCATTTTTGCAGGCTTCCCTATTACAGGGCTCTACTTCGCTCAGTATAATGTTCAATAAAAGGTTATGCTTTTGTGCACAAATAGTGTGCTTTTTAGCTGCATTTTTACGGGCGTCTTAGGCGTATTAATAAGAACTGTCCCTTATTCAAATTATAATTTTCGTAAGGATAATTAAATGTTTGCATTGAACAACAATTTTCTTTTAGGCGATATTGTTCTAATACGCGGTGCGGCCAAAAGTAGCAAGATAATTGCACAAATGACGAACGGTCATTTCTCGCATGCTATGATTAACCTTGAGAATGGTCTTGCACTTGAAGCGATAACTGGTTCTGGAGTTCAGGTTACAAGTCACAATAGATTATCTTTTAAAAATAAAGAAAATATTGCAGTTTTGAGATGTAAATTTCCTGATGAAGAAACCAAGAAAAATGTTAAAAATTATATTGCCACTAAATATCAATTATACCAAGGTCGTGGATATAGTTTAAAAGGAGCTACAAAATCCATTACTAAAGATAAAAAAGACTATACAGCAGGTCAATACTTTTGTTCGCACCTTGTTGCAGGTATATACGCTGACTCTGGTTTTCCATTGTTTGAAAAAGAACCCTATAAGGTCACTCCAAATGACTTTCTAGGTTCAAGTTTACTAGAAGACGTAACAGATACAGTTTTAACTGCTTATTCTGATATCACTATAGAGAGAGTTAAAAATGCAAACAAAATAATCGAATGTATAGATTATGGGAGTAACACTCTTTCAAAAGATGCACTTAACCATCAAAAACTAATTCAGAACACTAAAAAATATTTTATCCGCTTTGGATTGAAAGCGCCAGAAAGAACGCAACAATTTATTGATATCCTTACAGACCCTTTTAATGTTAGATTCGCAAATAAATTAGACTATTTAATTAGTAAAGAATATAAGAAAATTGGAATAAATCAGTATCTCCAAAATTTAGGTGACGAACCAGACTTTGAAGCAGATCTTAAAGTTTTAATAAGTGAGTTTGATAATTATGGAATTTCACATGCAATCAATACTTACAAGGCTTACGTAGCAATTATTACTAGTTCACTTGTCAAACATGAAAACCTAAATGAATTGAGAGAACTTTTCAAAAAGGTTAATCATAAGTATAAATTTAAATATTCAGAATTAAAACTTGAATATTATGATTGTATTTTAAAAATGTGCGAAAATAACATAAATCATTTTATTGAAGCTTGTAATTTTATTGAATCAAGATATCCTGAATCACTTCAAGAGCTTGAATTTCTGAAAGAAATGATATCAAAACAAATTTCATCTAGTTTAATCGCACCTCGGGTGAAGCTTTTGTATAAATGTTAACTTTTTATCAAAATTTTTTTACCAACGTCAATCTTTAGATCTTAAATGAAATTTCAATCTTTTTCCTTAGAAAACAAACAAAGGCCATCGCATACAACTAGCAAATACAGTAACAGAGAAACGTAAAGTCACACTTGAAGTCCTATCAAACCAGGGGCTGATCATACTCGATCGCTTTTCATACATCCTTTTTTAAAACAAAGAGATAAAAAATAGCTTGATTGATCTCGCCAGTATGATCAAATAGCGCTCTTTTTCTTTTTCTTTGTCTTTATACTTAATATGCTTAAACATCTCGATAAGATTACTGATTGCCGTTCCCATATAAATCAAGAACATGATGTCATTGATATCTGCTTCCTCGTCCTAAGCACAGTGATATCAGGTGCGCAAAGTTGGGCCGATTGCCACGAGTTCGGGACATTAAAACTCATGTGGCTGCGTAAATATCGCCCCTTCGCTAATGGTATTCCCAGCCAGCAGAGCATTGGTCGCATTTTCAGAGGAGTGTCAAAGCAATCCTTGCTAGATGCCTTGTTGAGTTGGGTTAACGAGCATCGGCTTAGCACAGGACTTTCTTCTATTGCGATTGATGGGAAAGTGCTTAAAGGTGCTAAAGCATCAGCCTCGAGCGCTGCATTACATATGGTCACTGCATATGATACCGGCTCTGGTTTAGTCTTCAGCGCTAAATCAGGTGCGAGCAAAAAGAGTGAACTCAAACTCGTTCAAGAATTGCTGACGTGTCTTGATTTGAAGTCTGAGTTACTGACATTTGATGCGCTGCATTGTCAGACACAATCACTTGATTATATTGTCAAAGAAGTTGGGCATTGTATTTTGCACGTCAAAGGTAATCAGCCCAAGCTGTACGAGGCAGTACAGGCACAATTTGCTGATTACATTACAAATACCCCAGATGCCGAACAGGGCAACCGCATGAGTGTGTGTTTTTTGAGCGCTATGAATAATTTCAATACTGAATCACTTCCAATATTCATGAAGTGATAACGTACTGAACAAATATAGTTCTAAAAACATACTTGCTCTGTATGAAAAACGTTCACGATCTTGCCCTGAGATGCCGAATGCTTTACGCAAGATGATAAAGGCCATGGTCGAGTTGAAAAACGGGTAACGTTTCAGTGTCCATTGAATTTACCCGCTTAGGTAAAGATGAAATGGTCTCAATTAAAAACATTAATCGCAGTAGATCGTCATCGAAAAGTGGGTAACAAAACCAGTATAGATACGCATTTTTATGTCAGCAGTGCAGTGCTGACATCAGAAGCCTTTGGTACCGCGATTAGGGCTCACTGGCAAACGGAAAATAATCAGCATTGGCTTTTAGATACGCTATTTCAAGAAGATAAGTAGAAGATGTATGATAAAGATGGTGCCAGTATTCTGGCTATTTTAAGGCGTGGGGCATTAAATCTAGTGAAGCTACATCCCGCTAAAACAAGCCAGAATCAGAAATTCAATAGCGCTTGTTGGAATGATGATTTCAGGGAAAAGATTATTTTTGGCGCTAGTCAAAAAGTCTAATCAGCACCTGGCCGATTGGTGGTATTTTAGCAAACAATCATTCAAATACTGCTAATGCTAACTCATATAAACTAGTTAAAAGGGTTAATGATCTAGAGCAACGAGTATCGGCTAACGAGCTGAAAATAAGACAAGCTTTAAACCTAAAAAACTGTGATATAAATATTAAGTTATTCCTAGATAAAAACTATGTACCACAAGTATATGAATCAACAAAAATGTCACAGTTAAATATAAGGTTGATATTGTAACAGGCTCCGACTTTGATTTGCAGAATCAGACTCTAACATTTCTAAAGCAAGGATTATCACTTGCCGAGCAGGCGGTGATTTCTTCGTTAAATAGCACCCTTCTTAAATCCCAAAAGATTTTCATCATTAATCAACTTATGTTGTTAATTCAATACCTGCATTTTTTGCATTTAATCGTTGTTTTCTGGTCTGAATTAGCATTAGATGTAAGTAGGTTGTATTTGAAGGAAGAAATGAAAGAATGAAAAATATTATATGTGATATTGATGGTGTGTTACTGCACGACAACAAGTTGATCCCTGGTAGTGATAAATTTATTCACCGCATCTTAGAGCAAGGCAATCCGCTGGTTATCCTCACTAATTATCCTGTACAAACCGGTAAAGACTTACAAAACCGTCTGGGTGCGGCGGGCATTAATGTACCCGAAACCTGCTTTTATACCTCGGCAATGGCAACGGCGGATTTTCTTAAACACCAAACCGGCACCAAGGCCTATGTGATTGGTGAAGGCGCCCTCACCCACGAGTTGTACAACGCAGGCTTTACGATTACCGACATTAACCCTGATTTTGTGATTGTGGGCGAAACGCGCTCATACAACTGGGAGATGATCCATAAAGCGTCACGCTTTGTGGCGGGCGGCGCACGCTTTATTGCCACCAACCCTGATACACACGGCCCAGCTTATAGCCCTGCTTGTGGCGCATTGTGTGCCGCCATTGAGCGGATTACCGGCAAAATGCCTTTTTACGTGGGAAAGCCAAGCTCATGGATTATTCGCTCCGCACTGAACCACATTCAAGGCCATTCTGAAAATACCATTATTATTGGTGACAATATGCGCACCGATATTTTAGCGGGCTTTCAAGCCGGGCTTGAAACCATTTTAGTCACCAGTGGCGTGAGCCAAATGAGCGACATCGATAAAGAACCGTTTAGACCAAACCATGTGTTTGCCTGCGCCGGTGATATTGACGTGGTCTAAGGCCACACATTTAACGATTACATTAAGCCATTACATTTACATTAGGTAACACATTATCAAGCCAGAACCCTTGTCATAGCGCGCTGGCTTGATTCATTATGCTGGTCCGAAATAATAAAAACGATAATCAGGATAGAGCATGAAACGACTGTTTCCTCTTTGCGCCGTAGCGCTGCTCAGTGCATGTAATGGTGGTGAGTCAACCACCCCACCACAAGATACCCCAACAAAAACAACTCAAGTGAGCTTTGACGAGCTGCGCTTTAGAACCGATATCGAAACCTTATCATCAGACAAATTTGAAGGCCGTGCGCCCACGACCCACGGCGAAAAACTCACCCTTGACTATCTGTCTGCCGCTTTTACTAAAATGGGTCTTACCGGTGCAAATAATGGCAGCTTTTTACAGCCTGTGCCGATGGTGAGTTACACCGCGAGCGAACAACAACTGGTCAATTTAGCGGGCATTGAGATGCAATATCGCCGAGATATTGTGCTGGGCAGTCGCCACGACAATCAACAAGTCAGTATCAAGGATGCCCCATTGGTGTTTGTGGGTTATGGCATTAATGCACCTGAGTACGAGTGGAACGATTATCAAGACATCGATATGCAAGGCAAAATAGCCATTATATTGGTTAATGATCCCGGTTTTGCGCATCCTAATGATAAAAAGTTTAACGGCAATGCCATGACGTATTACGGCCGTTGGAGTTACAAATTTGAAGAGGCCAGCCGTCAAGGTGCGCTGGGCGCGATTATTATCCACGACACCAAACCCGCATCTTATCCTTGGTCTGTGGTTGAAAACAGCTGGACAGGTGCGCAACAAGATTTAGTGCTGAACAAAACTGAACAAGACAAACGAGTACAAGTTGAAGGTTGGATAACCTTAGACAGTGCCAACAACTTGTTTAACAAAGCGGGTTTATCATTACCCTCGTTAATGGACCGCGCGGCAGACAGCGCATTAAACGTTGATTTAGCCCAAAATGCCTCTATCGAATTTACCAATAAAGCGGACTATGCCGACAGTTATAATGTCGTGGCCACCTTACCTGGTACTAGCCAGGTTAATGAGCATATTCTGTTTACCGCCCACTGGGATCATATTGGTACCGATGACAGTAAAGAAGGCGACAAAATCTACAATGGCGCCCTAGATAATGCCTCAGGCACAGCGGGCATATTAGAAATAGCGCGTCAATTTGCCGATCAAGCTAAAGCGGGTAATGGCCTTAAACGCTCATTAACCTTTATTGCTACCACGGGTGAAGAACAAGGCTTACTTGGTTCTCGCTACTACGCAGCCAATCCGCTTTATCCTATCGATAAAACGGTTGCAGTGTTTAACCTCGACAGTACCAATGTGTATGGCAAAACCAAAGATTACACCATTGTCGGCAAAGGCCAGTCTGAGTTAGAAGTGTATTTAGATAAGGCTGCTGCAAGTCAAAATCGAGTCACCACAGGCGAAAGTAATCCAGCCTCTGGCGGTTTTTTCCGCTCAGATCATTTCAGCTTTGCCAAGTTAGGCGTTCCAGCCGTATTTGCCGGTGGCGGCGCAGAGCCGCTTGATGAAGCAACCGCGAAGTATAAAGCGCTAATGAGTGAGCAAATGAAAGGCTGTTATCACAACGTATGCGATCATTACCATGCAGATTGGGATTTGTCTGGTGCATTGCAAGATTTGGGCGTGTACTACCAAGCAGCTGCAGAGTTAGGTAACAATCAAGATTGGCCTGGCTACTTTGCCGGTTCTGAATTTAATCAATTACGTCCTGCAGATTAGCTCAGCACCACCTGATTCCTTCCCCCCAGTAAGGATTGGCCCATCATGTATTTGATGGGCTTTTTTTATTCGTATTTGGCTATTATTTTGCTATTATTTTGCTAGTAACCATCTGTGCCATTAATCTTTGTGTCATGTAAGCGTTGTGTGAGCTAAGCCGCTGGATAAACGTGACTACAGTTTACTAAATTCATTTAGGGCTTCGATGGCTAAAGCCGCCTTTTCGGTTTGCACAAAAATATGGTCATGATAATAAGCGGCAATGACATTGGCACTGATGCCTTTTTCAGTGAGTTTATTAGCCGCTGCTGCCGTTAAACCAACGGCATCAAGACTAGAGTGTACCGTTAAGGTAATGCCTTTAAACACTGACTCAAAAGACAAGCCACCCTCTAGCGCTGCCGCTTTGGTTAATACTAACGTCAACCCTTCTAATTCGCGAAAGGTCGCCAGTGGCGATAAGCGTTGATAATCACCATATTGGCCGCCCGGCACTGAGCAAAAAACGTATTCATCATCTAACAATACTGGTGACATTGATGCCAGTAATGTCGTTAAATTTGTTTCACCTACCATACTTTTTCCTTCCATAAGTTTTCGTTATAAAGTGATGTTATTCATCACGTTCGGCTAAGTGAGCAACAAAAGTGATCCTATCGAGTATTAAAACACATCACTCGTTAAATATGATCGGCTACCTGCAAGTGAATAGAAGCCCCATTATCGCGCATCTGCATGTCCCGTAGGCGCCATTATGGCCATGTTAATGGCGTAAAATGACCATTAAACCCCACTTTTGCTCAAATAAACATCAAACGCACAGCATTAGTGCAATTATGGCTTTTAGTGGGATTTGATTATGAAATCTTAAAAAAAATAGCCAATATCGCGATAAAAATAAAGATACTGCAGATAAATAGTGATTTCACAAAACATTACTCAAACAAAAAGATATTTAAAAGAGATAAAGTCATTAAAAACACCATATTTATGATGTTATCTCAAAAAATTGACTTGGCAGTTAACAAAAATGCTGGCAAAGTAGAAAACAGATAAAGATTAGCCAACGCTGCTGGAGCTGTATTATGTGTTCAATATTTTCAATTTTAGACATCAAAACTGATGCAAGTAAACTTCGCCAGGTGGCGTTAGAAATGTCAAAGCTACTGCGTCACCGCGGCCCAGATTGGTCTGGCATCTATGCTGATGACAAAGCCATTTTAGCGCATGAACGTTTATCGATTGTTGACGTTGACCACGGAGCGCAACCGCTTATCAGCCTTGATGGCAACATAGTATTAGCCGTAAACGGTGAAATTTATAACCACAAGCAATTAAAAGCTCAGCTAGGTGACAAATACCAGTATCAAACCAACTCAGATTGCGAAGTGATTTTGTCACTTTACCAAGAATACGGTTGTGACTTTTTAGACAAACTGAACGGTATCTTCGCATTCGTACTGTATGACAAAGCCAAAGGCACTTACTTAATCGGTCGCGACCACATGGGTATTATCCCACTTTACACCGGTCTTGATGCGTCTGGTAACTTCTACGTTGCCTCTGAAATGAAAGCATTAATGCCAGTATGTAAAACCGTTGCTGAGTTTTATCCAGGACAGTATTTATATTCTGCCGACGGTAAACCTACTCAGTATTATCATCGTGACTGGCGCGATTTTGACGCCGTTAAAGATAACCCAGCTAGCATTGAAGAATTACGTGACGCATTAGAAGCGGCGGTGAAACGCCAGTTAATGTCAGATGTTCCTTACGGAGTATTATTGTCTGGTGGCCTAGATTCATCAGTGATTTCAGCCATTACCCAAACATATGCAAAACACCGTATTGAAAACGATGGCGAAACTGGCGCATGGTGGCCACAACTGCATTCATTTGCAGTAGGGTTAGCAGAATCTCCTGATTTGGTTGCGGCGCAAAAAGTGGCCGATGCTATTGGCACTATTCATCACCCAATTGTGTATACCTTCCAGGAAGGCTTAGATGCGATTAAAGAAGTGATTTATCACTTAGAAACATACGACGTCACCACTATTCGTGCCGCTACGCCAATGTATTTAATGGCTCGTAAAATTAAGGCCATGGGCATTAAAATGGTGTTGTCTGGCGAAGGTGCTGACGAACTATTTGGTGGCTACTTGTATTTCCATAAAGCGCCTAACGCCCAAGCGTTTCATGAAGAATTAGTGCGCAAACTTGATAAGTTACACTTATTTGATTGCCTGCGTGCTAACAAAGCCATGGCAGCATGGGGACTAGAAGCACGCGTACCTTTCTTAGATAAAGAGTTTATTGATGTAGCAATGCGCATTAACCCTGAAGCGAAGATGTCTAAAGACGGTCGCATTGAGAAGCACATTTTACGCCAGGCATTTGAGCACAAATTACCTAAAGAAGTGGTGTGGCGTCAAAAAGAGCAATTCAGTGATGGTGTAGGATATTCGTGGATTGACGGCTTAAAAGCTCACGCGGCAGCCAACGTTGATGACGTGCAATTTGCTAACGCTAAATTCCGTTTTCCGTACAACACGCCAGAGTCAAAAGAAGCGTACTTCTATCGCAGCTTCTTTGAAGAGTTCTTCCCACTCACCAGTGCAGCAGAAACGGTGCCAGGTGGCAAAACAGTGGCCTGCTCTACACCAGAAGCACTATTGTGGGATGCAAGCTTACAAGGCATTAACGACCCGTCGGGCCGTGCAGTGAAAAACGTTCACGCCAGCGCTTATTAATTGCAAGTCGCATAACAAACACCACCTACCTAGGTGGTGTTTTTGTTTATACTAACCACTCAAAAGCACATAAAGAGAATCCGATAGATGCCAGAAATCAGTATTTTTAATTTAGAAATGACCGACCGCAGTCAACTTAACGCTAAGCCGCAATCTAACGGTTTAACGTTAATCCAGGCCAAGGTTAAACAATTTGAATTCAATCGATTTCTGTATCAATTTGTCGGCGCTGCATGGGAATGGACCGATAAACTGGCGTGGACAGACAAGCAATGGCAAGCCTATAGCGAAGCGGAAAACCTGCACTTGTATGTTGCTTATGTTGAGGGAGCACCTGTTGGTTATTTTGAATTACAGCAACAAGAAGCTGGCAATGTCGAAATAATGTATTTTGGCCTAGGAGAGCGGTTTATTGGTAAGGGCTTTGGTGGTTATTTACTCACACAAGCAATCGAACATGCGTGGGCATTACCCAATACTCAACGTGTTTGGGTGCATACGTGTTCGTTAGATCACCCCAGTGCATTACATAACTATCAAGCGCGTGGGTTTACGCTCTTTAGAACCGATATTGAACCGCAAACAAATTAGGCAATACAGGAAAAATAGGAAAAATAGGCTGGTGAAACCACAGATTAGCGATGTTTACTCGCAATTGCGCGTTGCTGCATAATGCCGAACAAGGCAGTTTTTTGTTGATCGTTCATCGAATGCCACGCTAGGATTTCATCTAACGATCGATGGCAACCTAAACACACATCGTTGCTGTCTAAGCAACAATGGCGGACACAAGGTGTTTCAACTGTCGAGCGATTATTCTGACCATACGGCATATTCATTACCATTTACGTCGGTGAAGTGAAAACGTCTACCTCCGGGGAAAGTAAAAACATCACGGCTGATAGCCCCGCCCGCTTGAGTAATTGCAGTTTGTGTCGCCAGTAAATCTTGACTGTAAAGAACAATCAATGGGCTGCCTGTTGCTAATGTAAACTGGGTAGACGACTGGTAAAAACTGCCGTCAATACCCACTTGTAAAAAGCAACAGTAATCAGGACCGTAGTCCTGAAACTGCCAACCAAACACTTGCTTAAAAAAGGCTTTAGTGGCCAACACATCTTTTACCGGTATTTCTAAATAATTAATTTTGTTGTGCTGGCTCATATTGACCTCAATTAAAGGTGTTAAACACACTGGTTATTAGATGATGAGCATAAAACGAGTCGATGATTAATGTGAGTAAAACGCCTTAAGTGACGTCTTACTGTATTAGCGCCGCTGCTGCACCAATAATGCCACCAAACACTCCGCCCCATACCACTAACCAACCTAGGTGGGTTTTAATCATATCTTGTATTATCTGCTTGACTAACTCTGGGGTTAACTCGTTTAAGCGTTGCTCAACAATATTGGCGACCTTAGCTTGCATATCGGCCATGACACTTGGTTGTTCAAGCTCACTAACTAAAATAGCGTTAAATTGATCACTTTGCGCTAATTCGACCAAAGATAGCTTCATTTTTTCAATAAAGGGCTCTTTTAATGGGATGAGTGCTTCAGTGCCGCCAAACATTGCTAACATGCCACCAAACGATGACTTCTCGATCGTATCAACCAACGCATCAAAAGACGGCGCTAAATCAATTTTTTCAATCACGGGCGTTAAATCAATATGACTGGCACTGCTGCTCGTTAAAAAACGGTCAATGTTTTCTTGGGTAAAAAACTGCTGCATCATTAAATGTTGAATACCGGCTTTAAATTCTTCAAAACGTGATGGCACTACGCCAGAACCATATAACCCTGGGACTTTTTCAAACAGCATATGGATCGCTAACCAGTTAGTGATTGCGCCAGATAATGCAAATAAGCCTATGGTTAATACGATTTGCTGTTCTAAGCCGTAACCGACCAATACAAAAATGGCGGCTATTAAATTTGTCGCTACGCTCTTGTTCAATCTCTGTTCCTTAACATTATCCCGTCCCGATAATAGGCCACACCTTGAATGCAGTAACTATATAGAGGACACAAAAAAACCTCGGTCATTTTATCAGAAAATGGAACCGAGGTTTATAGCTTGTTATGAGTGGCCATCAATAAACTGCAAGCTAATAAAGCTTAAGCAGTACATTGTTCCTTTAACACCTGTTGCTCATAACGGTTGATCAATAACACCCCAGTGCTTTGTGCCAACTGTTCAGCCTTTTGATGCATTTTATCAACGACATCTTGTTGTTGATATTCCGCTAACACAAACACGTCTTCTAAATACCAAACGGGGGCGAGTAATAAAGATGAAAATGATGGGTATAATTGCGTAAAGCCCACCATATGATCGTCTTTAATACACACAAAAATCATGGTGTCATTTTCAGCAAGACGATGCTTTAAAAAGGCATGGCAAGCAGCATAATCCTTAGGTTGATTTAATTGTTGGCGATACAAATCAAATAAGGCGCTTAGTGGTTCTAAATCGATGCTCGAAGCAAGACGAATTTGCATTTATCATCCTTGAAAATAGTCATCACAGCAAGATGAGTCGCTATTGATTAAGTTAATGAGTCATTATGCTACGCGCCGTTAACAACCCAGTGGTTTTATGCGCAAACAGACAATGAATGTGATCATGATTGTGATTGTGAATCTAAATGTTAACAAAGCATTAGTTTGCTAAGCGAACAAAACATCATCACAATACGAATATAAAATCTATTAATTACATAAACTTAATTTAGATATTTAACAATCTAGCATCAATAAAGACCAAAGTAAATTAATCTGTTTCTACTGTAAAATAATCCCTAGTAACGAAATTTATTTGTTACTATGACTCACTGTGACCCTGCATTCATCAAGAAATCTCCTATGAAATCCTTTTTTGCTCAACTTCGCACAAGTTTTAAACGCCGTCCTCGCTATCAAAAATGGCTATTTTGGCTCGTAAGCGTGTATCTACTCTTGTGTGCCATTTTAGGCGGGTTAATTCCTGCGGTTGCTAAACAACAACTGCCACAGCAATTAAGCGATATATTGGGTCGTCAGGTGACATTGCAAAACGTTGAAATTAATCCGTTTACGACAGAACTCACCGTCACAGGCTTTGCGATAAACGAACAAAAACAAGACGCTCAGTTTGTCAGTTTTGAGCGCTTATATGCCAACTTACAAGTGTGGCAATCGATACGGTTAATGGGCCTGGTCCTCGAAGATGTCGTGCTTGAACAACCTAAAATTCAAGTTAGCCGCAGCCAAGATAGCCAGCAACATGATGTGTTTAACTTCACTGATATCATTGAACGTATTGCCAGTAATAGCAGCGCGCAGCAAGCAGAGCAACAACCTCAATCGGCAGAAATGTTGTCGATGCGCATGGCGAACATTCAACTCATTGACGGGACATTTACGTTAAACGATAAGGTCACTGACACTAAAATCAGCTACCCGAATATTCAACTAAAACTAAGCCAATTTGACAGCATTATGGCGGCTATTGATGATCAGCAAAACTTGGTTAATCAATTTAATATCGCCATTGAAGATCAATTCCAAGGGGCATTAAGCCTGCAAGGTCAGCTACAGCTGGCACCACTCATGCTCCAGGGTGATATCAACGTTGCCAAAATCGATTTATCGCGTTACTGGTCTTTTATCGACCAATTGTTTGCCATCAATTTAGCCCAGGGCCAACTCAGCGTGAATGGACACTTTCGTGTTGCGCTGCAAAATGCCGAGTTTGAGCCAATAAGCGACATTCACATTGCCAAAGCACGCGTGGTGATTGAAAACGTAAAAGCGGTACACCTACAAGATGAAAAAATCTCGATTGGCGTTCTGGCGTTAAATAACATCAATGTTGATACCCCAAAACAACAGGTCACCATTGATGAGTTTTACAGCGAAAATGGCAAAATCAACCTAAATATTACTCCAACTGGTGCAGATCTCGTTGCCTTGTTACTCCCAAAAAACACTGAGTTAGTGGTTAGCAGTGACGATGCAGCGACTGCAACTACAACTACAAATACAAAAACTGCCGAAACGGAAACCACAGCAACTGCAACCACTGCAATTGAAAACTCAGAAACAAAAACCGCCGCTATTGATACTACAACTATTGATACTGCAGCTACTGAAACGATAGCTATTGATACGACAGCGACTGAAACGACAGCGACTGAAACGTCAGACACTGCGGTGCAAATTGAATCCTCGGGCACAGACAGTCAAGGCAAGCCATGGCTCGTTACGCTCAACAAATTCAAGCTTGAACAGTACCAAGTGACATTAGGTGAAGGCATTGCTAGCGACAACATTATCATATGGCAACTCGGCCCGATTAATGTCAGTACCGGCAAAGTTATATCAGACTTTTCTAGCCCGATAGATTATCAATTCTCAACCGTGATTAACGAGCAAAGCCAATTGAGTTCCACTGGCCAAGTCGATGTATTGGCGCAAAGTATTGTTGCTGACATAGATTTTAGCAACATGATGTTGACGCGCTTGCAGCCGTATATCGCTCCTTACATTAACGTCACGTTAGAAGATGGGGTATTTTCAACGCAAGGAAAGCTCATTGCAGACGCTAACGAAACCTTAATTTATCAAGGCAGTGCCAAAATTGAACAGCTCGACATTACAGATAATGTGCTTAAGCGGCCTTTATTAAATTGGGAAACCATGGCGATAAACCAACTGTCTTATGACCGTAAACAAGCCAAAATAGACATAGACGAGATTAACTTCGACGCCCTCTTCGCGCGTTTAATTATTTCAGCTGACCGAAGCACAAACATTAGCCAATTGATCCATGACAATGGCCCTGACCAAGCAGACGCGACTGCAAAGGATAGTTCGACAGAGCCAAAGTTAGCGGCTACAAATGAAAACGCCGAACAAGAAACCACAACAGATACGCCTGAAATGCAGCTCAACATTAACAAAATTGGCGTTAAAGACAGTTCAGCCTTTTTCGCAGATAACTCGTTAACGCCCAATTTTGCTTCCGGCATCGAAATGCTCAATGGCGAAATCACTAATTTATCGTCTAACCCGCAAACCACTGCATCAGTCGACTTAGCCGGTAAAATAGATAAATATGCACCAGTGACTTTAAAGGGTGATGTCAATCCTCTGCTAGAACAACCGTATTTAGACTTAAACCTCAACTTCAAAAAAGTAGAGCTCACATCTGTTAACCCTTATTCGGGCACTTACGCTGGCTATTACATCGATAAAGGCCAGCTGTCGCTTGATTTAAACTATAAATTAAAAGACAACGTGCTTGTTGGCAGCAATCATCTGGTTATCGACCAGCTTAAACTGGGTAAACGCAGTAATAGTGACTTAGCAACCAGTTTACCTGTTAGCTTGGCAGTGGCATTGCTGCAAGACCGTCACGGAGTGATTGATTTAGGGGTAGATGTGTCTGGTGACATTAACTCACCCAGTTTTAGTTTTGGCAGTATTATTATTAATGCCATAGGTAACTTAATCACCAAGGCGGTAACATCACCATTCTCATTTATTGCAGGGCTAGTTGGCGGTGAAGAAGCCATCGATAAAGTCGGCTTTGATTATGGTGTCAGCGCCATTGAGCATCAACAACAAGTCACCCTGGATAAATTGGCCAGCGCCTTAATCGAAAGACCGTTATTGAATCTTAATATTAAGGGTAGTGTTGATGTGGCTAACGACAAACCTGCGCTGGCAGAACTGAAATTACATAGAAAACTGGCTAAAACGGCTGCCATTAAACTGCGTGCGCTGCCTAAACATTTATCGGCAAGCCAGTTCCCAGTGTCAGGCCCGCTAACCGACGCGCTTTATACATTAGTGGAACAAGAGTTAGGACAACTGCCAGACGACATTAAGCAGGCTTTATTAATAGAAGCCCCAGAGCTTAGCCCACAAGAGCTCACTACGCGCTGGCACATCGCGCTTTACAATATGTTAAAAAACAATCAAGACGTCAGCATTGATGATTTAGGTCTGCTTGCTCAAGCACGCGCCAGAGCAGTGAAAGCCTATTTAGTCGAACAGGGCCAAATTGATGCTGGAAAAGTTTTTGTACTCGAAAGCCGTATAAACACCAATCAAACAGCGGCCTCGGCGTTGTTAGAGCTGCAAGCAAAATAACCCGAGCTTGTTATCTGCGCTTAAGTTGGAGTAGACTGCGGCTAATTTAATTAAGGCCATACCACCACAAGGTTTTGGTCTTCACATGATGATACTTGAGGATAGATATGTTCATTGTTCGCTGGATTTTAGGTCGAATTATTTTATTATTAAATTTTGTATTTGCGCCTAAAAAACGTCAACGCCCGCAAGAACAACAAGCCGTTGTCGACCAACAAACTCAGGCACTGGCGCTCTATCAATA
The DNA here is from genome assembly GCF_059758095.1 of Shewanella sp. MF05913. NCBI lineage: Bacteria > Pseudomonadati > Pseudomonadota > Gammaproteobacteria > Alteromonadales > Shewanellaceae > Shewanella > Shewanella sp. MF05913. Next base: position 35,040 of record NZ_JCAYNT010000022.1, on the reverse strand, counting down.
TGCTGCGTGTCCGTTTTGTGTAAAAGTACGTCGTGAAATGCGCCGTCAAAACTTGAACATCAATATTGTTGATGCCAAACAAGAACACAACAAAGCCTTACTCACAGCAGAAGGTGGTAAGTTACAAGTACCTTGCTTACGTATCGAGCAAGATGGCCAAACACAATGGTTGTACGAGTCTAAAGCCATTACGAGCTATTTGAACGAACGTTTTGCCTAGATGCCCTGAGCATTAATAAATAAGCCGCACTTGTTGCGGCTTATTTTTGGCTGTTTAACAGTGTAAACCCTCTCTTTAAGTTAATTTACCTTGCTGTGGGCTATCATCCTTCCAACCGCTTAGGTTATGATTTACGCCATTATTTTGCTTTAGGGGTTTATCTGTGTTTAAAAATAGTCTGGTAATATGTAGCGTGGTGTTATTGAGTGCATGCAGTTCAAGCCCACCCGACCCAATGGATTTTGCCGGACAATTTCGCGACACCTTTAGCACGCAAATAAAAGGTGACGGCATTAAGCTATTCACCTATAGAGCAAAATTGGCCACGGCAACAGATCGCCCTCTGCCTGGCGAACAACCTCACGACCAACGTATAAACCGCCGTAAGCAAGACATGCAAAGTTATTTAATTGAACAACGCAATGCAGAAGAACGCCTTGAGCTGTGGCATCAACAAGTTGATTTGGGCCTACAAAAAACCATCGAAATGAGTGGTTACTGCAAAACGAGTTTTGTCGAGTTAAGTCGTTATGTGGAACCCGATCGTGCAGAAGTGCGCGGTGAGTGTAATGACGGCGCGACTGAAGAAGACATTAAAAAATTCGGTCGCTAATGTCGCAGCAACCGCTTCTTGAGCGGCGCTTTGTTGTACTAGTTATAAATTGCTGTATCCAGCACCGCAATTGAGCTAGAATTAGCCTCCAATTTTCTCGTGAAGTTGCCGACGGCCGTTAGACCAGCGCCTTCACGCTTTGATAAGCCATTTATCTTCTGAAATGATATGAATAGTTTGTCGTTTACACAGTAAGAAGTCAGATGAATAGAAAGCAAGAGATGATCAAAAAGTTGGCCAAACGTGCCAAAGCACGTGCCAACAAAGTGGTGCCATCGAACCCAAGCACTAAAACGGTTGAGCGTTATATTTCTAAAGCTGATCGCGAAAAAATCGCCTTAGCACAGGCGGCTGAGCAAGCTGCTGCCACGAGTGAAACAACTGAAACGACTGTTGTTGACACTGCGACAGAAGATTCAGACAACAAATAAGCTTATTAACACCTTAGACGTTAATGACTAAAAAGCCCTTATTGCATGCAATAAGGGCTTTTTTAATGGCGCATGACTGAATGTATAGTGGTTCCCTGTCAAAGTCATGCAACGCAGTGTAAGCCCTTTATACCAATTCTATTAATTATGTGACCAATCAGAGCCACTCAGATTGTTCAGTTTGAGGCGCATTGTTGAAATAATGGTTATTCCCTTTTAAGGCAATGCAACAAAGAAATGAACGGTCTGAGTGTCTCCTGTAAGGCGGGTTTCTGTGCCTTCCATGCTGCTTAATAGCATTTTGACGTAGAACAACTATGCCTACAATTCTATTACTTGCCTAGAAGACACAGAACTCCCGCTGAATGACCAGATAATTAGTGGAATTGGTATTTACACTCGCCTAAAAGGTATGTCCTAGCCGTTTTTGCTCTGCGCACTCGCCATTTGAACAAGAACAACCATCACTCTATAGCGACGCTTTAATCAAAAACAGCTGAACGTATTCTGAGTGATTATTTATTAATGCCGATTGGTATTACGTGTTTCTTGCTCAGCTAATTGCTTGCACAAGGGCTCTTCGTCTAACTGCGCCATCTGAGTTCGTCCTGGCATAGGCGATGGCGCGGCAACCATATCAATATTGATGGCATCATCTTCCAGTAATTGCTTGTTGGCACCGGCTGATACCAAGCCTTGCTGGCTGATTTTATCCACTAATCGATAAGCACATACAATACCGATAACGCCAAAGATAATCGCGCCAATCACCTGGCCAATTAACACGCCGTACACCCCGCCCCACTGCGCACCGAAATACACAAAAGGGATCGTGCCAATCGTGGCTTTGCCAACATTAAACATCGTCGAATACTTCGCTTTGCCTAAGTTATTAAATGAGGCATTGGCAATAAATAATATCCCCGAGAAAATGAAGAACACAGCGATATATTGACAGAAAAACAAAATCAATTCGGCAGCATCGCCTTTCATATCAAAACTACTGATAATCACATCTTTTAGTAAAAACAGTAGCAACGACATAGCTAATACATACACAACACAAAACTGTATTGCCTTGGTCAAGCTTAGCCTTACTCGCTCGAACTCATTCGCACCAAAGTTCTGACCCACGATTGGGCCAACGGCCCCCGATAAAGCAAAAATCATCCCAAAGGTCACCGGAATTAACCGACCTAACACAGCCCATCCTGCCACATAACTGTCGCCAAAATCTGCAATCGCTCGTGTTACCACAGCGTTGCCAATAGGAGTCGCCACATTCGTCAGCATGGCTGGCGCTGCAATCGCAAAAATCACCCCTAAATCTTGTTTAAACTCAACCCAGGAAAATTGACCTAATAACTTATGCTTAACGACAACCCCACGAGCAGAAATAATAAATACCGCGATACGCGCCAATACCGACGCAGCAGCAGCGCCTTCTATGCCCATCGACAAAGTAAAAATAAAGATCGGATCGAGTACGGCATTAACGCCACCACCCGCGAGTGTCGACATCATCGACAATTTAGCATCACCCACCGCACGCAGTGCGCCGCCTAACGCCATGGCCAAACAAATAAATGGCAACGAGGGCACTAATATTGTTAAGTAGCTTTCAGCCAGTTCAGCAGTTCGCCCAGTAGCGCCAACAAGTGCCAGTAATTCTGGAATAAAGAGGTATACAACAATGGCCACCAGCACGCTGGTTAACAGCGTCACTATGGCACTGTTTAAAAATAACCGTTTGGCTAACTTGATATTTTTTGAACCGATGGCTTTGGACACCAAAGCGCCAAGCGCAATCGATAAACCTATGCCAATCGAGGTGGTGAAAAATGAAATCGTACTGGCATAACCCGCTGCGGCTGCAAGCTCAATTTCACCCAATAAACTTAAAAAGAAAATATCGAGTAAATCAACAACGAATAACGCCGAAATGCCGACCGCCGCGGTCGAACTCATCACCAATATGTGACGTAAAATAGGGCCTTCGACAAACTTAGCTGTGGTCATGCGTATCCTTTAATAAAAATCACCCAGCAAAACCAATCTCGATGATAAAGCGCTGGGTCTATAAAATGGCAACATTAATGATGCACATCAGAGTTTTTCTAACTCGCTGCCACAGTGATTACAGTAATCAGCATCGTTGTCGTGACCTTTTTTGCCACAATTACTGCACTTACGTAAATCACGGGTTCTCACCATCTCATGAGAAATCTCCGCGGTTAAAATCCCCGTGGGTATGGCAATAATCGAATAACCAATTAACATGGTTAATGCGGCAATACCCTGACCTAGTGGCGTTTGTGGCGTAATGTCGCCATACCCTACGGTGGTAATCGTGACTACGGTCCAATACATGGATTTAGGGATCGAGGTAAAGCCATTATTAGGCCCTTCGACTACATACATAATCACACTGAGCACCATGATGATTAGGCTGACCGAAAAGAAAAACATAAACACTTTACGGCTAGACTGCACCATGGCTTTTAATAACAAATGGCCATCACTTAAATAGCGCAACAGCTTTAGCACTCTAAATACCCGGAATAAACGCAGCACTCGTAGTGCTAAGGCCACGTTTGCCCCAGGGAAAATCAAGCCTAAATAACTGGGTAAAATCGACACTAAATCGACCAAACCAAAAAAGCTGCGAGCATAATGTAAGCGATTGAGCGAGCAATATAAGCGTAATATGTACTCAACGGTAAACAATACCGTAAAGCTCCATTCAGCGATACTAATAAGCTGACCATATTGCTCATTGATGTGCTCAATAGTGTCAATAAAAATCAACACTACACTCAGCACAATGCATATCATCAAAATGATATCGAAACGTTTACCTTCTGGCGTTTCAGTGCCAAAAATAACATTTCGGAGTTTTTGCTTTAGCGGACTGTCGGACTTTTCTTCGGCATTCATTTCAGGTTTCGCTATATTAGGCAATCTTTTAGACCAACTTGCAAAAAACTTGCAAATAAACTCGGTTAACTAATATCAATTAACCCTTGATGTCGTTAAAATCTAACATTGACTGCCGAGTTTTAACATTCGGAATTAGTCATTTTACAATAAAAATTAAAATGGTCATTGGTTTACGGAGATTTCATGCGCGCGTTGTCTATATTATTTATGGTTATGTTTTTTTGCCCACTGTTGGCAAATGCTTCTTCATCTCAATCATTAAAAGCCAAAGTTGACCTCGTTGTGGTGAACAAATCAGAATCTCGCTTGTCTGTGATGCGCGACGGTAAAGTGGTTAAGAGTTACCTGATTGCCATGGGCGATGTACCGCAAGGACACAAACTCAAAGAAGGCGATCAGCGCACCCCACAAGGTCGTTACACCTTAGATTATAAAAAATCTGACAGCGCTTTTTATAAATCGATTCATATTTCATACCCTAATGAAGAAGATAAATTACGTGCTGATGCATTGGGCATTCGCGCCGGTGGCATGATTATGATCCACGGTGAGAACCCACGCTCACCTTTACCGCCAGAAGAAGCTCAAAAGTACAATTGGACCAACGGTTGTATTGCGGTAACCAACAAAGAAATGGACGAGCTTTGGCAAATGATTGATGCCGGCACTCCAATTGAAATTTGGCCATAGCCACTGCCGTTTTACGTTAATAATTGTTTGAGTGTGCACATGAACTACCAACATCTACAACAAACCTGGGCTGACTTTAGCGTGCGGATAACCGCCTTTATTGAGCAGTTAGGGCTAGACCGTTTATCTTTACAGGCCGATCACGCCGCATTGCGGGTTAATAACAACCAAACAGCGCAGTTACTTGCTGATGAATTTAGCCAATATGGCGAGATTATTTCAAATAACATGATTAATGGCAGACCCATTTTAATCATCAAGTTAACTGAGCCATTAGTGATGGGTAAAATGCACATTAATTGTGTTGAGCTGCCCTTCCCATCATATAAAACCTATCCGATAGAAGGATGGGAACACATTGAATTGGTGTTTCCCTCTCAAGCAAAAACCTGTGAAACGCTGATTACTGAACTGATTGGGCACGCGCCGCAACTGGCCAGCATCATAGATAATGCTCAAGCTGGGGTTGGAAAGATTAAAGTGAAACAGAGTTCACCAAAAGGTGATAACGAACGCTTAGCCAACCCAACCATCGCATTTAAAGCCAATGGCATTTGCGTAAAAGTGCATCCGCATGATATTCAAACTATTATCGCCAGCGAACAATAAGTTAAGCAGCTTGATGACAGTACGATTATACCAATCGGCATACTTAACGTATTTAATTTAACGTATTCAACGTTTATTTTTACGTTTAATTAGAAATCGTAGCGCAAGGAAGTGCAATAGGGGTAGCGCGGTATACGCGAGTAATATTGAATCAAAAAAGAATATCCATTTTACGATTAGCCACTTCTCTGTTCCGCTGCACAAGCTGTGACCTAAAAATGCAATACACTCATCATTTGGCGTCATCAACATCATAATGGCAATAACAAAAATACCCACGAAGATGGATGAGCGTTTAACCATTTCAATGATAAGCGCTTTAGTTGGTTTTACTTTAATCAACATTGAGCTTCATTCAATCAATGAATCTAGTCATAAATAGACTATTAGGATCAGCCTGATAATTCGCAAATGGGCCGCAATATTCAAAACCATGACGTTGATACAAACGTCTTGCGGGGGCAAAAAAGTCCATCGAGCCGGTTTCTAAACTCAACTGCTGATAGCCTCGGCGTTTTGCCTCATTGAGCAAATGCAATAACAATTCAGTGGCCACGCCCTGGTTTCTCGCCGCTGCGGATGTGCGCATTGACTTAATTTCGCCATGGGTTTCATTGAGCTCTTTTATCGCCACACAACCTAACACTTCGCCTTGAAGCTTCGCGCACCAAAACGTAATACTAGGATGAGTTAGCGCATCGATATCTAACGCATGCACACTCTCTGGTGGTGAAGTCGCATACATGTCTGCCAAGTGCGCTTGTAATAATTCAATCACACCAGCACCTTGTAAATCATCCACCAAAATATCCATCGACTAACATTCCTTTTGCATTGAGATTATTAATTAAGCGTCCAACCACAGATATAATACCAATTCTATTAATTATCTGGTCATTCAGCGGGAGTTCTGTGTCTTCTAGGCAAGTAATAGAATTGTAGGCATAGTTGTTCTACGTCAAAATGCTATTAAGCAGCATAGAAGGCACAGAAACCCGCCTTGCAGCAGGGGCTGATTACACTTTTTGACCAGCACCAAAAATAATCTCTTCCCTGAAATCATCACTCCAACAAGCCCTATTGAATTTCTGATTCTGGCTTGTTTTAGCGGGATGTAGCTTCACTAGATTTAATGCCCAACGCCTTAAAATAGCCAGAATACTGGCACCATCTTCATCATACATCTTCTGCTTATCTTCTTGAAATAGTGTATCTAAAAGCCAATGCTGATTATTTTCCGTTTGCCAGTGAGCCCTAATCGCTGTACCAAAGGCTTCTGATGTCAATACTGCACTGCTGACATAAAAGTGTGTATCTATACTGGTTTTGTTACCCACTTTTCGATGACGCTCTACTGCGATTAATGTTTTTAATTGAGACCATTTCATCGTTATCTCAGCGGGTAAATTCAATGGACACTGAAACGTTATCCGTTTTTCAACTCGACCATGGCCTTTATCATCTTGCGTAAAGCATTCGGCATCTGGGGTATTTGTAATGTAATCAGCAAATTGTGCCTGTACTGCCTCGTACAGCTTGGGCTGATTACCTTTGACTTGCAAAATACAATGCCCACCTTCTTTGACAATATAATCAAGTGTTTGTGTCTGGCAATGCAGCGCATCAAATGTCAGTAACTCCGACTTCAAATCAAGACACGTCAGCAATTCTTGAACGAGTTTGAGTTCACTCTTTTTGCTCGCACCTGATTTAGCGCTGAAGACTAAACCAGAGCCGGTATCATATGCAGTGACCATATGTAATGCAGCGCTTGAGGCTGATGCTTTGGCACCTTTAAGCACTTTCCCATCAATCGCAATAGAAGAAAGTCCTGTGCTAAGCCGATGCTCGTTAACCCAACTCAACAAGGCATCTAGCAAGGATTGCTTTGACACTCCTCTGAAAATGCGACCAATACTCTGCTGGCAGGGAATACCATTAGCGAAGGGGCGATATTGACGCAGCCACATCAGTTTTAATGTCCCGAATTCGTGGCAATCGGCCCAACTTTGCGCACCTGATATCACTGCGCTCAGGACGAGGAAGCAGATATCAATGACATCATGTTCTTGATTTATATGGGAACGGCAATCAGTAATCTTATCGAGATGTTTAAGCATATTAAGTATAAAGACAAAGAAAAAGAGCGCTATTTGATCACACTGGCGAGATCAATCAAGCTATTTTTTATCTCTTTGTTTTTAAAAAGGATGTATGAAAAGCGATCGAGTATGATCAGCCCCTGGCCTTGCAGGAGGCACTCAGACCGTTCATTTCTTTGTTGCATTGTCTTAGAAGGGAATAACCATTATTTCAACAATGCGCCTCAAACTGAACAATCTGAGTGACTCTGATTGGTCACATAATTAATGGAATTGGTATAATACTGCTTATTATTTGCACTGAATTTCAGCTTTTAACCAGGGATGATCAATAGACGTCACCCCGCCTAAAAAAATCCCACCATCCGTTTTGCCTTTATTTTCATCGATAACATCATAGCCATTTGGGCATAATTCAATGGCGCGAGTACTCCAAAACATGTTCAGCATTTCAATTGAGGTTGTGCCATTACCATAATATTCTACAAGGTAATGATTTTCAGCCAACACTTTGTCTTTATATCCACCAGACCACGTATACGCTTGGTAACCTGTCGCACAACCGCTTAGTGATATACATACCGCAATTAGTCCTAAACACTTCATATATCGTCATCCCTCGCGTGACATAAAATCTTATGAAAAATACACAATAAGTTAACTGATTATTTTACTGTCCGCTAGAAATTAAATACTTGGTTTTAACATTATGACGTACTTCTGTATTTAACCAATAACCACCTGATTTTCTTTGTCTATACGCTTACTCACCACAGCGCGGCTTTCGTGTCTAAGTAAGCCGAGTAAAAATAGCGTTCCCATCATCACCACACTGGCAGAAACATATAAACCAATATCATAATTGCCAAAAAACTCGGCTAAATAACCCGTCGGCACAGGTGCAATAATTTGCGCGGCGCCGTAGGCTAATGTCATGGTGCCCATAAACTTCGCGGGATTACTGGGGTAGAACTTTCCTGCCATGGTAAGCACTAAGCTGACACACGCTATAAAGGTGCCACCAAATAACAATGCGCTAATAATGACCACGGCTAAGTTGTCGTTAAGTACAGGCAAAATAATCCCCACTGCTTGCAAACAATACGCGGCTAACAGTGCTTTAAGGAAACCTGTTTTACGCGCAATCCGGTCCCATATTAACGCGGCGGGAGTGGCTGCGAGTCCAATCAATAAAAAAGTTAATCCACCTTGGCCTTGCAGCCCTTCTGTTCGCTCAACAATATCGACAATAAAGGTTGAACTCACAACATATCCATAGCCCGCACAAAAATAGGCAGACATCATCAGTAACTTAAATGTGTTTGTCGGTGGATTGTCCTGTGCAACCTCCCCTTGTTGTTCACCCGCCGAAGGATGCGGCATCCATAACCAGGCGGGAATAGAAACCACTAGCGCCAACACCCCTAGCGCTAACCATTGCTGCTGCCAATCAGCAGACAACCCAAGCATCAGTTCGAACAAGAGTGAAGTGATAATAATACTCAGGCCAGCGCCTGCAAAATGAATACCTAATTCTGCACGATGATTGTGTCTTACCAACCATTTTAAAATAAGCCCAGATGCAATAATAAAGCCGCCAGAGGCACAAATCCCTGCAATAAAACGCAATACAGCCCATGCAACAATGTCAGTCGTCATCACCATGGCGACTGAAGTCACCACACTCAAGAGTAAATACACACGCTGTAAATGGTATTTGTAGTGCAGATTATGCAGACTCGCAGCAAGCAAAACACCACTCATGTAACCCATAAAATTAGCGGTTGCCAGCCAACCACCTCCTGACTCGGTTAGGCCAGCACTGTCCTGCATTACGGGTAGTAGCAAACTGTAGGAAAAGCGTGCTACGCCAACGGTAACAATTAAACTGCAGATCCCTGCCAAATAAACCCGAAATTTTGTCAGTTCCATTAACATTTATTGCCGCCTAATCGAAAAATGATTCACTGACAATACGTCAACCTGTTAATCTAAAAAATTGAATTATTGAGAACTTAAACTTCTTGTATTGAGAACTATACTGAGCACTATATTGGAGCCATATGGAAATATTGACGCTTAAAACGTTCAAAGCGGTAGTAGACGAACAAGGTATTAAAGGCGCAGCCGATAAACTCAATACCGTTCAGTCCAATATTACCAATAGGATTAAAAAGCTTGAAACCGAAATAGACACCAAGCTGTTTACCCTAACAGGCAGAAAACTGCAACTCACGCCCAGCGGACAGCTGTTATACGAATATGCAGAACAAATATTACAACTGGAATACCAAGCTATTTCAGCGATGTCACGCAATAAAAACACCTATGAACTGCGTGTTGGCATGCCTGAAACATTTGCCGCCGTACACATGCCATTAGCGCTCAAACAACTTAAGCTCAACCATGCTGAAATTAAAACCAAAATCCATACTGATACCAGCGAACGCCTAGTGTTTTCGGTACTCAATAATAAAGTCGATTGCGCTGCAATAGGCAATGCTCCTCAGCATGAAAATCTGGTAGTGATCCCAATCGTTAAAGAAGAGTTGATCATGGTAACGCCGCGAGACAGCGAATATGACCCGGTATTATTGGTTAGAGATGAAGGGTGTGGTTATCGACAACATGCCATGCTCTGGCGACAGCAAGCAGGCCGTGGCAGTGATGAGCTAATGATAATGAGTAGTGCTGATGGGGTATTGGGCTGCATAGCTGCGGGGTTAGGTTATACCATTATTGGCAAAAATATGGTCGCTGGCAGTCGTTATGAAAAGTCTCTGGTTATGACGCCTGTGAGCCATGGTCCAAAACATGTTCAGCTATCGATTGTCTACCACAAAAATAGCCCGCTAGAGTCAGGAATATTGACCCTTGCAAAGCTGTTAACCAAGTAATAACGGTATGTTCAAGTCATCAACAATGGTTTATTCATTACCGTGATGGCTCTGCCATACAAATCAACTAACCCTTTATAAAGTACGACAATCAACTCAATCACAATTTGTTCTGGTAGCACCTGAATAGAATCACTTGAATAAAGTCACTTGAATAAAGTCATTTGAATAGAGTCACTTGGATAAAGTCTCATCAATAACGCCACTTGAGTAAAGCCACGCCCAATACAATCACTCCGATATAGTCAAAATGACAATTTGCAGTCATAAAGACACTGATTAAAAATGTCATTATGACAGTACTTATTCCACAAAAATATCACCAGCCATATACTTATCAATCACTTAGCTAGTTGGCACGCCATCTGCAATAACGAAGTTAACTTTTGAAACTTTATCTTTAAACATTAACTTCTACTTTATTACAGGTGTACTTATGACCATTCACATTAAAAATAACATCAACTGGGTTGGCCAACGCGATTGGGAAATATTGGACTTTCATGGCACTGAATATAAAACGACTAAAGGCACGAGTTACAACAGTTACCTTATTCGTGAACAAAAAAATGTCTTAATCGATACCGTTGACCATCGCTTCAGCCTGCAATTTATTCAAAACCTTGAGATGGAAATTGATCTCGATAAAATTGATTACATTGTCATTAATCATGCTGAAGAAGATCACTCTGGCGCATTAGCCGCACTCATGGCAAAAATCCCTAATACCCCAATTTATTGTACCGAAAATGCTATCGATTCCATTACCGGATTACATCACCACCCTGAATGGAACTTCAATATTGTCAAAACTGGCGATAGCCTAGATATTGGAAATGGCAAACAATTGGTCTTTATTGAAACCCCAATGTTGCACTGGCCAGACAGTATGATGACCTATTTAACCGAAGATGCCGTGTTATTTAGTAACGATGCATTTGGTCAGCATTATTGCGATGAACGCCTGTTTAATGACGAAGTTGACCAGATTGAATTAATGGATCAATGCTTGCGCTATTATTCCAATATTTTAACCCCATTTAGCGCATTAGTGACCGCAAAAATTAACGAAGTTTTGGGCTTTAACCTTCCCGTTGATATGATTGCCACTGCCCACGGTGTCGTGTGGCGAGATAACCCAACTCAGATTATTCATCAGTATTTACAATGGGCTGATAATTATCAAGAAGATCGCATCACAATCTTCTACGACTCAATGTCTAACAACACCCGTTTGATGGCCGATGCCATTGCTCAAGGGATCCATGATGTCGATCCTGGTGTGTCTGTAAAAGTGTTTAATGTGGCTCGTCACGACAAAAATGACATTCTTGCGAATGTATTTCGCTCTAAAGGCATTTTAGTCGGCTCATCAACCATGAACAACGTCATGATGCCAAAAGTCGCGGGCATGTTAGAAGAAATAACCGGTTTACGTTTTAAAGATAAAAAAGCCGGTGCTTTTGGAAGTTACGGTTGGAATGGCGGCGCTGTTGACCGTATTCATACCCGCCTGACTGACGCCGGGTTTGAAACCACTGTTGGCCTAAAAACAAAATGGAAACCAGACGGTAAAGCAATGCGCGAATGCCGTGAGCATGGCCGCCAAATAGCCAAAAGCTGGGCGTTACATGATCTCAGTAATGTCGATTCCATTTCATCTTCCCTTACCCAATACAAACCCGTAAAAATGCCAGAAGTGAAAACACCTACAGCTCAAACATCTTGTGCATCAACCACCAGCAGTGACGATAAACAAGACATGTTATGTACGGTATGTAACTGGGTTTATCAACCGGTATTAGGTGAGCCAAATCAAGATGTGCAGCCGGGAACCCCTTGGTGTGAGGTACCTGACTTTTTCCTTTGCCCTGATTGTGGTTTAGGTAAAGACGTATTTGTGCCTATTGACGCGAGGAAAGCATCATGAATGCACCTATCATCATTATCGGTAGCGGCTTTGGCTCATATCAGTTAATCAAAACGATTAGGCGCACAGACAAGCACATACCCATAACGGTTTTTACTCTTGATGACGGTCATGATTACAATAAACCAGATTTAAGCCATGCATTCAGTCTCCAGCAGACAAGCGCCGATTTAATTCGTCAGTCGGCTCAGGAGTTTGCTTCAGAGTACAATATTACCTTGCATGCACTCACTCGAGTAGACAGCATTGATAGCCAACAACAAAGTGTATTGGTTAATGGTACTGCCTACCCTTATTCACAATTAGTATTGGCTACTGGAGCAAAAACATTTGTGCCTCCCATGCAAGGTAACGCAACCAATAAAGTCATTACCTTAAACAGCTTACAAGAGTTTGAAAGCGCACAGCAGCAATTACACGAGGCAAAGAGAGTATTGGTTATTGGCGCTGGGCTTATAGGCACCGAAATCGCCATGGATTTAAGTCACTGCGGTAAACAAATCGTGATGGTAGAGCCAAGCAAAGGCTTAATGGCGAATATGTTGCCAGAGCTCGTCGCGACTACACTGCAACACAAGTTAATTGAGGCTGGCGTTGAGTTTGAATTTGGCCAAACAATAAATGCATTAGATCACAACGGCTCGGCAATATGCGCCACGCTGAGTTCAGGTAAAACCGTGGGTATTGATTGCGTCATTTCAGCTGCTGGATTGAAGGCTAATGTTGGTTTAGCCCGACAATCTGGATGTAAAGTGAATAACGGTTTAGTGGTTAATAACCAGCTGCAAACCTCTGTGAATAACATTTACGCCTTAGGTGATTGCGCCGAAATCAACGGTAAGGTGATGTCCTATTTACAGCCGATTATGTTAAGCGCCAATGCCTTAGCCAAAACCTTATTAGGCCAACCGACAGAGCTGAAACTGCCTGCGATGTTGGTCAAGGTTAAAACGCCACAAATGCCTATTCAATTAGGCGGTAATACCGTAACCGATGTAGCCTCTTGGCAGGTGGATATTGATGCTCTGGGTTGTTCAGTAAAAGCCTATAACGACCAAAAACAGATTATCGGTTTTGTGGTAACCCAAGGACACATGAGCAATACCTTCCCATTACTTAGAGCCTTACCAGCAAGCCTTTAGCATTTAATCGAGTAGGCTTTACCCTTAAAGCCTACTCATCAATCAATTTAACCTGAATTGTGGATAAGGGATGAACTGATGCTATTTAACATCAGCATGTTAACCCTCCTCACTTTCAAGTTTGTCATTTGTTATGCTAACAAGGCGAGTTGACGTGTTAATAGCTAGCCTATTGTAAGTCGATTCAACGCAGTTAGCAGGGCAAAGGACTGATTGAAAGACGTTTATTATCCCAAGTTCAGATTATTTAGGAGAACATTATGTCTCATCAACGTATCCCAGCAAATTGGACTATTCAGCGTTCTACACCATTTTTCACTAAAGACAATGTGCCAGATGCATTGCTAAGTCACCACAATACCGCCGAAGGTGTTTTTGGTCAGCTCTGTGTCATGGAAGGCGTGGTCACGTATTATGGTTTTGCCAACAGCGAAGCGACTGAACCTGAAGTGAAAGTCGTGATTAATGCAGGCCAATTTGCTACCAGCCCACCGGAGTACTGGCACCGTATTGAATTAAGCCCTGATGCCCAGTTCAATATTAATTTCTGGTCTGAAAAAGATAAAACCGGCCAGGCGATGTTTAACAAAAAATAATGCACTACTATTCTGATTAATAAAGCTATTAAAGACATATCCTCTACAGATAAATCGCTTGTATGAGATACATGCAAGCGATTGATATAAAGTTTAATCAGCGCTTTAATTAACGGTAAAGTAAAAAACAATTCGGCTTAGTTAGGCCGCTTAGTACCCAGTGAATTCCGGTTGATCAGTGACTATTTTTCAGTAAATATTATGTCACCATAATACGATTCTGCATTTTTGCCGCTGTTGTCGGTATCGGTCATAATCGCAATCATATCGATGTATTGATAAGCTTTGCGATTAGCTTTTTCACTGCCTTTATCGCCAAATGTGTCAATCAAATCTTGGTACACATTGCGTTTTTCGTCATACCACTGACCGGGTTGCGATTGCTGTCCTCGCACAGACATCATTTTAACACTTGATCCTGCAAAAGCGTTGTTCCACACCAAGCCTTTGTCTTGATTACTCGACCAAATATAGTTTAATGATTTAGTGTTCCACACCATAAAACCGCCATCCATAACCACATAAACTCGCGCCACAAAGTCATCTCCCGCTTTACTGCGCTCGTCTAACGGCGACAAAGTCTGTTCAACTAACCAACTCCAGTTTAGATAAGGCGTAGCAATGAGGTCAATTTGCTTTTCTAGCACCAGTCCTGATGCAGAATGATGACTGAGTGCTTTTAATGCTAGGCGCCCTTTATAGTCTTCAACGCTGTAAATTGATTCACCAGAGAATACTTTAGAAGTCCAACTCTCAATCCCATTATCACTCAATAAAGTCACATTAATTGCTGCTTGCACATTCACACAAACAGTTACGCTACAAAGTAATATCATCCATCGCAACATATGCATCTCCTATTCCCCTGCTCGCTTATAAACACTCAGCTCATACACACAGCTCATACACTAGAATGGGCTAAACTGAGTGAGCTATTTTACCCATTAATCATGATGATAAAGAATGCAGCAAGACATAGCACATGTACCATCAATAGATAATTTCATTTTAATGTTAAATCACGTAAACTACGCGCTGTTTTTTTAAGTCTATTTTTAGGTAAATCATGATCCGTTTAAACCAAATAAAATTGCCTCTCGACCATAATGAAGATGCGCTGCAAGAGCTCGTATTGCAAAGGCTTTCTATCTCAGCGGATCAACTGGTTGATATACATGTGTTTAAGCGTGGCTATGATGCCCGTAAAAAGAATTTAATTTCGTTAATTTACACATTAGATGTGACATTAGCCAACGTAGACGAAGCCGCGTTATTGGCATCACTTGCTGACGACCATAATATCCGCGTATCACCAGATACCGACTATAAATATGTCGCAACAGCACCTGAAGGCTTAACGGAACGCCCACTGGTTATCGGCATGGGACCTTGTGGCTTGTTTGTTGGGCTTATGTTGGCACAAATGGGCTTTAAACCGATTATTTTAGAGCGCGGAAAATCTGTCCACGAACGTGCTAAAGATACTTTCCGCTTTTGGCGTACCAGTGAGTTAAACACCGAATCTAACGTACAATTTGGTGAAGGTGGCGCGGGTACATTTTCTGATGGTAAGTTATATAGCCAAGTTAAAGACCCTGGATTTAAAGGCTTAAAAGTTAAACAAGAATTTGTGGCTGCGGGTGCACCAGCCGAAATCATTTATGTGAGTAAACCACATATAGGTACCTTTAAGTTGGTCACCATGGTGGAAAAAATGCGCCGTGAGATCATTCGATTAGGCGGTGAGATTCGCTTTGAAACCCGCGTTGATGAAATCAATATTACTGACCGCCAAGTCACGGGTGTGACGCTGAGAAATGGCGAAGTATTGCATTCTAAGCATGTCATTGCTGCGATTGGTCACAGCGCCCGCGATACTTTCCAAATGCTACATGATAAAGGCGTGTATATGCAGGCGCAGTCATTTTCGATTGGCTTTCGTATTGAACACAAGCAAGAGATGATTGATAAAGATCGCTTTGGCATTAACGCGGGTCACCCAATGTTAGGGGCAGCTGATTATAAGTTAGTCCACCATTGTAAAAGTGGTCGCAGTGTATACAGCTTTTGTATGTGTCCTGGCGGTGTGGTTGTGGCGGCTACGTCAGAAGAACATGCGGTAGTGACTAATGGCATGAGCCAATATTCGCGCAGTGAACGTAATGCCAACAGTGCCATCGTGGTTGGCATTGATCCAAGTGATTTTGATAACGATCCACTTCAAGGTATTGCGTTACAACGTAAATTGGAACGCCACGCCTATATCATGGGCGGCAGTAATTACGACGCCCCTGCGCAAATGGTCGGTGACTTTTTAGCGGCAGGAGTGGGTAAACCGTTTGAAAACGTCGAGCCGTCTTATAAACCTAACGTAAAAATGACCGATTTAAGCGATGCATTACCGCAATTTGCTATCGATGCTATTCGTGAAGCCATCCCGGCATTTGGTAAAAAAATCCGTGGTTTTGACAGTAAAGATGCCATGTTAACCGGCGTTGAGACTCGCACCTCGTCACCGGTACAAATTAAACGTGGTGCTGATTTCCAAAGCATTAATACCAAAGGTTTATACCCTGCAGGTGAAGGTGCCGGTTATGCTGGCGGGATTTTATCGGCGGGTATTGACGGTATCAGTATTGCAGAAGCCGTTGCGTTAGACATGATTAAAGAAATGACAAACAGTTAAATCCATCCTGAGTAAACAGAGCAATCATAATTGAATGCTCTGTTTACTGCTTATTCACCGCAACAATAATATTTTACTTAACCCGAGCTCTCTAACTTACCGCTACTCATGATGAAATCTTCTAATAGCTCAAGAAGTAAGAAGTAAGAAGTCCACGTTCAACTCAATAACATGACCTCAAATAACATGACCCATCAATAGAGGGTTCCGGTTCAATAACCATACCGCCCCCCTATGTGCTTAATACTATTTTGCCGCTTTCTTAGCTGCCAGCACGGTCGCCATTGGCGGTACAATCGAGACGGGATCTAAACGCATTTGGAACCAGTTTAAACGCCAATCTAAATGCGGACCCGTTACTCGACCGGTGGCACCGATTTCAGCGACGTTTTCACCCTGCACAACTTTATCACCGACCTTTAAATACAGTTTACTCAGGTGCAAGAAGGTAGAGCTAACGCCATAACCGTGGTCGATAATCACAGTACCACCAGAATAAAACATATCTGGCTCGGCTAACGTAATCACACCATCAGCAGGTGCAACGACAACGGTGCCAGTTGGACGCGCGACATCAACACCAAAGTGTGGATTGCCAGGTACATCGTTGTAAACCCGCTGACTACCATAAACGCCCGAAATCCTGCCTGTGACTGGCCAGATAAACGATTGCATAAAAGCTTGTTGTTGACTAAAGATATCTCGCGCTGCTCGGGTTTGTATCGCATCTTTCGCCGCCCTTGCCTGCGCGATAGGATCAGGCTTCATGATTTTTTGACTAATCCCAGTCACACGGTCAATTTTGTATTGTTTGGTTGCAATTTTTAGCGGCTTAATTTCGGTTAATCCGTCTGGGTAAGTCACTTTAAAGAGTTGGTCAACCGCGGCATCACGATCAAAACCAATCGCAAACTGTCCATTAGGAGTCACTTTTACCGCTTCACCATTAAGTAATATTTTACTGCCAGCTGGCACGCTACCTCTGACTAATGCCCCTTGCTCAAATTGGCCTTGAAATGTCACGGCGGCTGCAAAGGTGCTGAAACACAATAAGCTCGCCATCAATATGGCGGCGACAGAAATCACTTTACCAGGAGATTTTTTTAATAACATTAAACCGCATTCCTTGTGAAATAGATAAAAAAAGGGCCACCTTTTGGCAGCCCGTTTATATTACTCGATTAACCTTTTACCGCAATGGCTCCTTTGCCAATACCTTCATAGGCAATCACTTTAAAGTGACTTTCTGGCACTTTATTCGCCAATGTATTGGCCATATAATCTGCGAGTAATTCGACTGTTGTATCGTGTGGGATCAAATCACAGCACTCTTTTGGCATCGCAAGTTGAAAATCACCTTGAGGCGCCATGTAATGGAAACCAAAATGGGTTTTATCGCTAATATTGGTTTGTTTAGACAATGCTAAGGTATCAACCGGTACAAGATCTTCTTCGGTACCGAGATACACATCTTGCCAACGTTCGGCCCAGTATTGGTCCCACTTAGGTTCTGCGATGCCGTTTTCAAATACGGTGACAGGGCTTCGATGGCCGTGTGCAATACGCTGACAGTTACCGTCGTGTTTACGTAAACCATGGCTGTAATGGTAAAACGGTGTATTAAGCACTTCACTGCGTAACGTTATGCTAATACCTTGAACATTTTCGGGTAATGCTTCACGCAAGGCTTTTTTGAGAAAGTCGTTAACGCTTTCGTAATCAATAATTTCGGTTGGAATAAGCGCAAAAGCTTGCGACGGGCACGCTAGGTGAATATCACCTTTTTGACTTGAGAAATCCATCCATACCCGATCGCCTTTTTGCTGCCAACGTACTTCGCTGCAGGCGGTAGGGATAAGTAAGCGATGATCAGCAACATCGTCTATGGTATTTTTAATGATGCGTTTTACTTTAGCAAAATCCAACACCATATTTTGGTCATCTAAACCACCATCTAACAATATATCGACGATCCAGCTTTCTCCTACCATGCCACGAATGGGGCAAAGGTATGAAAAATCGATAACGGTTAAATCTTTTACAAACAGTTGCATTAATGCTCCTAGGCAGAAAAACAGTCCACCTCAGTTTAAATGTATTCCGAATGGCGCTTGCCAATGGAAAAAGTATCTTATGGCATCTTTATACGATGAGCTATCACTCCTTGGTCTAATACTTAGACGGAAAAGTCATCCGACTCATCATTAATGCCAATAACACAGACATTCTAAACAAAAGCCAGCCACGGAGCGAGTAAACATAAGCGATTAGTTAAAAAAACTCGCTAATGCTTAACGAGTAATTTAATCCATTGATATGAACATGGTGTCAGGTAAGCGTCACGGTGAGATATGAAAGCGGTAAAATGAACCACGTTAATCGGGATCGGTTAAATTTGGGTCTAGTTCTGCGTTAAAAAATACCACCAGCAAGCTGATAAGAATCAAACACTGGCAACACAATAGTAAATAAATCATCAATGAAGACATGCGGTTATCCCTACGAAATCCTTTTCAGTACAGTAACAAATAACCGTGCAGAAAATGTGCAGACTTCAAGGAGTTAATGTAAACAGGGCATCGATTACTCGACCTTATAACCCACTCCGTAAATAGAGTGTAATACTTCTTTTTGTTTAGTCACCTGAGCCAGTTTATGCCGTAAGTTTTTGACGTGACTGTCGATAGTACGAGAGCTCACAATACGATCATCGACATAACACACTTGCATTAAGCTGTCGCGGGAGTGCACAACACCGGGACGTTTGAGCATTGTTTGTAGCAACCTAAATTCAACCGGTGTTAACTCAACTTCTTGTTTATCAACATGGCATTTAAATCGCTCAATATTTAAGTCGATGTGTTTGTATCGAATAATTTGTTCATTTTGACTGCCTTGGGTATTTTCAACCCGTCTTAAAATGGTTTTGACCCTCGCAACCACTTCTCTTGCCGAAAAAGGTTTACACACATAATCATCGGCTCCGAGTTCCAGTCCCATCAATCG
Source organism: Shewanella sp. MF05913 (assembly GCF_059758095.1). NCBI lineage: Bacteria > Pseudomonadati > Pseudomonadota > Gammaproteobacteria > Alteromonadales > Shewanellaceae > Shewanella > Shewanella sp. MF05913. The sequence goes on along the minus strand of NZ_JCAYNT010000022.1, from coordinate 15,178 downwards.
GTCAATTTCGTCAACGCGAGCAGTGAGCATTAATATTGGCATCATAGAAAACTGACGAATTTCGCGGCAAATCGTTAAGCCGTCTTTATAAGGCAACATTAAATCTAAAATGACAAAGTCGATTGACTGATTTTTAATCGTTTCAATCACATCCCTACCGTCGTATTGCACTTGTGTGTTAAAGCCTTCTAACGATAAAAAATCAACCAATATCTGCGCAATCTTTGGCTCGTCTTCTACCACTAATACAGTCATTGGCTGTTGATGAGCAAATCCACTCATATTGACTTCCTTAACAAAGGTAATTGGACTCTTATGCATAATCCACCCATTAATGATGGGGTTGCGGTAATACTACCGTTATGCGCTTCGACGATATTTTTACAGATAGTAAGCCCTAAACCTGCACCACTGCCTCTGCGAGTTCTCGCTATATCCTGGCGATACAGAGGTTCAAACAAATGTTCACATTCCGCTGCTGTCGCACTGGGTTTGGTATCGTTAATGGTTAAAATAACCGTACTTGCTTGCGATGTTAACTGTACGTCTATATTGCCAGGGCTGTCGGTATACGCCATCGCGTTCATCAATAAATTAATAAACAACTGTTCTAAACGCCTAACATCAGCAGAAACAAATAGCATTGGCGTAATCTGTTTACTCAGCGTTAAGCCTTTTTCATGCATAGATGAAGCAATACTAACCAAGGTGCTGTCTAACGATTCGCTAATATTTACCGTCGTTAAGTGATAACGAAGTCCACCCACATCTGACAATGACAATTCATACAAATCGTCGACCAAATGCTTCATTCTTAATACTTCTTGTTCAATCGATACGAGCTGTGTTGAGTTAAATGCTCTGATCCCTGCTTTAATTGAATCTATCTCGCCACATAAAATACTCAACGGTGTGCGTAACTCATGGGAAATATCCGCCAACCAACGATTTTTAGCACTGCGGTTTTTCGATAACGTCATCGCTAAATGATCAATATTAGCCATTAACTGCCCGAGTTCATCGGCGCGTTGAGTGTCCATGACTCGCTGGTCATAATCGCCCTTAGACAAATACGACACACCTAACATCACTTGTTTTACCGGCACCAATAAAAAGCGCGCTAACCACCATGCAATTGCACTGGCTAATAATAAACACACAAGGCCAATGCCAACGCTCGTCCATCGCTGTTGCTGGGCAAATGCCGTTGCAGATGACGAAACAATTTCTCGCATGGGATTACTGTATAAGTAACCAATCACTTGTTGGTTGTACATCAGCGGATAACTAATGGTATCGACTTTTTTATCGATTACAGTACCTGCAATATATTGATCGTCTGCCGAATATAACCCTGTCGGTGGGCCACCGCGATGGCTCGAAGCGCCTGGACGCATATTAGGTGGTGCTTGACGAGGACCTTGACGTGGTTGTTCTGCTAATCGACCAGCCGGACGAGGTGGTTTATCAAAGCCATTGGCGTTATTGTCTCTGGGAATACGCGGCAAACGAGAGTGTGTCAAAATAGTTTGGTTTAGTGAGTTTTGGCTAAGCTTGTACCAATGGAGTACCGACTCATCGTCTTCTGTTACTGCAGGTAAACTGGTTGCATAGAGTGTCAATATATCTTCAGACAAGCTGGCCAGGCGCTCTTGCTCTAAGCTATTAATGTAATCTAAAAAACCTTGGTCAAAGCTCCACCGCGCTAACGATAACGTGGCGATAAGCACAATACTGGTTAAGCCAACAAAGGCTAAAAATAGTTTTTAGGATATTTGCATAAAATACAGTATAACCAGCAATATAACGCCGCACTAGTGACGCGTAAAATCTGAATACAATCTCCTTTAATTCTGCACATTTTCTCCACATTGTTGGTTTATATTACCTTAAGAAACCCATTTAGGAATGCCATCATGACCCTTAAACCAATCAATATCACTTTACTTACATTGAGTTTAGTTGTCTCTGCAGCTGTGTTTGCCAATCCTACCGGTCGCAAACCACCACAGGAGGCAATTGATGCCTGTGCAAGCAGTTCTGAAAACAGTCAAGTCAGCTTTGAAAATCGACGTGGTGATACCCTTGAAGCGACCTGCAAAATGATAGACGGTGAATTAGTCGCTGTACCAGACAATGCGCGAGATGACTCGAATAAACCACCGAAAAAAACGTAGTTAACGCAAAATATTAAGGAGGGAATATGCAAGTAACTAGCGGCAGTACCTCGATGCAAATGTCATCGACAGAGAGTACACAACGTCCACCTCGTCCTGACGGTCCGCCACCACCAAAAGGTGGAGTTCCACCAGGATTAGACAGTGCAGTGTCGACATTGACAGAAGAAGAGCAGCAATCAACGACAGAGATGCTGGCTTCATTAACTGAAGAACAGCAAATTGAATTAAAGTCAGTTTTAGATGAGTTAAAGCCAATGACTGAAGGATTATCAGACGATGATATCGGCAGTGTTTTTTATGAAGCTTTAAACAGTATTTACAATAGTGGCGAGACACAAACCGCCAACAGTAAATCATCTACCGTGAATGTAGACGTATACGCATAACACGCCTGCGCAAATAAAAAGCCAGCACATAACATTGCTGGCTTTTTTCGTTATGCCAATGCTTAGGGGTTAGCACCTACCACTGGTGGTAAAAAATCGGCTAATGCATCTGGTAATCTTGGTTTACTGTATAAATAACCTTGGGCAAAGTCACACCCATTAATGCGTAAAAAATCTGCCTGGGCTTGCGTTTCGACCCCTTCGGCAATAATTTGTAAATTCAATGCGTGGCCTAATGCAATTACCGCCTTGGCAATGGCCGTATTATTCGAGTCGTGCGGAATATCACGCACAAAAGATTGATCGATTTTAAGCTTATCAATGGGGAGTTTCTTCAAATAATTCAGTGACGAATATCCAGTACCAAAGTCATCAATACTCAATGCAATACCCATCGCACCTAATAGTTTTAAATCACGAATAATGGCATCAGGATCGTGCATCATGCAAGATTCTGTCACTTCTAACTCTAAGTGTTTTGCCGGCAAGCCTGTTTCCAATAAAATCAGCCTAACTTTTTCAACAAAGTCACTGCGCTGCAATTGTAAACTGGCGACGTTGACCGAGATACGCTCAAAAGATTTCCCTTGAGTTAACCACGCAACACCTTGCAAACAAGCCGTTTTTAACACCCATAATCCGATATCCCAAATTAAACCAATTTTTTCAGCAATGGGGATAAACTCACCAGGAGATATATCCCCTAAAATGGAGTCATGCCAGCGTATTAACGCTTCAAATCCGCAGGTTGATAAATCATTTAATGCCAGCTTAGGTTGATACACTAAATAAAAGTCTTCATTGATGAGAGCTTGATGTAACGCCGTTTGTAACTTAATTTGCACAATGGCTTGCTTGGTCATCGACTCAGTATAAAACGCATAGTTATTGCGGCCGTCTTGTTTGGCTCGGTGCATTGCGGCGTCCGCATTACGCAATAAGCTGTCATGATCATCACCGTCGCTGGGGTAAATACTGATCCCCATACTGGCCGTCAGTCTTACAGACTGTGCATTATCAAGTATAAAGGGTAATTCAAATACACTGCGAATACGGTCGAGGGTTGATGTAACATAATCAGTACTCATAATATTGGGCAGCATTACAACAAACTCATCACCGCTTAGACGGGCTAACACATCGAAATCTGATAATGCATAAGACAAGCGCTTGGCTAATTCAACTAATATCTCATCGCCCATAACATGGCCAAGGCTGTCATTAATGTGCTTAAAAAAATCGATATCAAGAAAAACAACCGCAAGTTGTTTTTTGGCTCTATGAGAGTGGTTAACTTCTTGTTCTAACAAAGACATAAATTGCATGCGATTAGGCAGCTGCGTCAATGGGTCAAAATAAGCTAAATTCTTCAGCTTTTCTTCATTTTGCTTTTGTGCCGAAATATCAGCAAATACCGCGACGTAATATTGAATGATATTATGTTTATCAAATACCGCACTAATGGTAATGGCTTGAGGAAAAATTGCGCCATGCTTACGGCGATTCCATATCTCACCATGCCATTTGCCCTGCACCAATAGCGTGTTCCATAACTTATCAAAAAAGCTTTTGGGATGACGACCTGATCTTAACATTCGTGGATTTTGGCCTAACACTTCTTCGCGGCTGTATCCGGTAATATCAGTAAATGCCTGGTTAATTTCAGTAATATTGCCGTCGCTATCTGTTATCACGACTCCTTCAACAGCATTTTGGAATACATTGGCCGCCAGAATGAGTTGGTCTTGTGCCTCTTTGTGCTTGGCAATGTTGCGGGTCATGCCAATAACACCCGTCAATTCACCTTGGGCATTAAACACGGGCGCTTTAATGGTTTCTAGCCAGACTTTATTAAAATTAACATCCACTTCTTCACATTCAGACACCACTACCGTAGAGCCAGTAACGATAGCCAATTTATCACTTTCAAGAAACTGTTCTGCTGTACGTTGGTCAAATAAATCAAAATCGGTTTTACCTACGATTTGCTCTTTTGATTTTCGCCAAGCGCGTTCGACACTTTTATTGCAAGCGATATAAATACTTTGAGTATTTTTTATCCACACATGTTCATCAAATGCATCAATAAAAGCCTGAACATCAACATCATGTGTCACCTGTTGATCATGTTTAATCTCGAGATCGATATTTTGCACATAGACTCGTATGGCACTGCTCAACATATCAGCAATGCGTGTTTGAATCGCGGTGAGCTCTTGGAATAATTCTGGTTTATTAAGATTATGATTGATTGAGCTAAAGCTGAGTGCTGCTAATACATACCCATGCTGATCGCGTATTAACTGGTGGTACACTTTTGCATTTTGACCATCTGATGCTGTGACGGTAGGGATAAGACAAAGATGTTGTAACAAACTGATTTGATGTTGCTGACGAGTACGCTCATCTGCGCTTTGGCTAATGCAAATGTCCTGCACTAGATGATCAGTAATGTTTATTTGGCTAAAGGTAACGGTGAGACGAAACTCGGCAGAAATATCATTTATTTCTTGCTGCCATTCTCTGAGTTGAGCTTGAGAAATAGCTTTTGTTAGCATAACACCTTCCTAAATCTATACATTAATAATCGCGACCTACTTATCGCCAGCAAAGCCACTAGTCTTTCATTGAGCATATAACAGGCAATAGACCAGCCTATCTTAATCCCAGTATAAACAACATAACAATGGATAACTATAAGCTATAAATATTGATAACACGCTATGGATGAACAAATTAATCACAATATTCAATCATAAGTTAGGTTTTTAAAACAAATAAGGAACCCTAAGGTTCCTTATTTAACTTTACCATCTAACAAACTGTAAATATTAGTGATTAAAGATTTTTTAATGCTGCAATGCGTTTCTCTAACGGTGGGTGGCTCATCATAAAATCTGCCATTGACCGTTTACCGTTAATGCCAAAAGCTGACATTTGTGCTGGCATCGCGCCTGACTCAGGGCCTTGACGTAAACGCTCTAGCGCGGCAATCATTTTACCTTTACCCGCTAAACGAGCTGCGCCTTCATCAGCTTTAAATTCGCGAATACGTGAAAAGTAAGCCACGATCATCGAGGCCAAAATACCAAACAGCATGTCTAATACAAAAACCACTGCCATGTAGGCAAACATGCCTAAGCCTTCACCTTCTTCATCATTGCTAGACACAACATTATTAATAATGCCAGCAACCACGCGAGCAGCAAAAATAACAAAGGTATTCACCACTCCTTGAATTAAGGTTAATGTCACCATGTCACCGTTAGCAACGTGGCTCACTTCATGGGCAAGTACACCTTCGATTTCATCTTGAGTCATGCCGTAAAGCAAGCCAGAGCTAACCGCGACAAGTGCGTTGTTTTTGCTTGGACCGGTGGCAAATGCATTCATTTCTGGCGATTGATATATCGCAACTTCAGGCATTTTAATGCCAGACTTTTCTGCTTGGCGAGCCACTGTCTCAACTAACCAGCGCTCTGTATTATCACGTGGATGGGTAATGACTTCACAACCCATTGTCTTTTTAGCCATCCATTTTGAAATGGCTAAACTGATAAACGAGCCACCAAAACCGAAAATGGCAGCAAATACTAACAGTCCACCCATAGATTGGGTATTAACCCCTAGAATAGACATAACAATTGAGGCAACCAGTAATATGGCAAGGTTGGTTGCGATCAACAAAAATATACGCTTCATTTAAGCTCCTGTATGGCAAAATGCCGATTTACGATTGTTACTACAGACATAATATGTCCATAATTTTAGAATTCAAGCTTAGTTATATTAAAAAAGATTTATGAGTCTTTTTACATCGATAAAACCCTACTTAAAAATCTAGCGAGCAGAGTCTAGGGAGAGATTATTAATTGAAACTGAAAAACATCAATCGATGATAAACTCAGTGTATGCAATGGTTAATCTTTGATAAACTATCGAAAATAAGAACAAAAAAGGAATTTTTATGAGCATTAATGCATTAATGTTAAGCGCCTCGCGCGTCGGTGATTCAGCCTATTTAACTCACACGGTTGAGCTTATCCGCCCACTCACTCAACCAGGGCAACAATGGTTATTTATTCCCTATGCCGGTGTGAGTGTCAGTTATGATGAGTATTTAACCAAAGTGCAAACGGCATTAGCGCCGCTGCCCATCACCATTAACAGCATTCATCAATTTGCAGATCCTAAACAAGCGATTCAAGATGCAGCTGGCATTTTGGTTGGCGGCGGTAATACCTTCCAACTCTTAAACGAGCTATACCGCTACGATTTAGTGCATTTAATCCGCGAGAAAGTTCAAAATGGTATGCCGTATGTGGGCTGGAGTGCAGGTTCGAACATTACCGGTACTAGTATTCGCACCACAAACGATATGCCAATTGTGGAACCCCCTTCATTTACTGCATTAAGTATTCTGCCCTTTCAGTTAAATCCGCATTACACCAATTACCAAATGCCAGGCCACAACGGCGAAACTCGTGCGCAACGCTTATTGGAGTTTACTATTGTCGACCCATTAACCCCCGTTATCGGTATTCAAGAAGGCAGTGCATTATGGCGCCAGGGAGATAAATTAACCTTGATAGGCAATCAAGTGGCGTACCTATTTCATGGTAAACAACAAGAAATTGAAATTGCCGTTAATAGCGATTTGTCTGACTACTTAAAATAGTATTTCGACAGCAGCTCGTCGATTAAGTAAATTATTTTGTAAAACTAACCCGTTAGGCTTAAAATTTAAGCTTAACGGGTTAGTACAGAATATTTATTTACTATCGTATCGATTTCGCTCATTGGGTATATCAGTTAAATACTCTATAAACTCCACTTCAAATCCATTAGGGTCAATAAAATAACGACTTTTATAAGCAAAATCTTCTGCGCCCATAATAGCAACGCCAAACCCCACCAACGCTAACCGTGTCACTAACGCATCGATATTATCCACCACATAGGCAAAGTGAGCTAAACCCAAAGCGTTACTTTTAACATCACGCATATTTCCTGTACCAGAATCATTCAATGATAAATAATGGTAATCATCACCAAAATGTAGCCATTTCCGTGGGGTGCCATGCCATATAGACTCACCGCCACCGCGTACTCGCCAATGTGGAAACGCAGCCTGATAAAAACCCAAGGTTTCTTCCAAATCATTCACGACCAAATTTAAATGTTCTAATCGCATCACTTATCTCCTTATGATTAATGCAACACAGCTTAATACCTCAGGTTAACTTGAGGTAAAGCACTAATTTTGCCAAAATAATAAAAAATTTGGAGTGTATATGTCAGAAGAAGCAGTATTGAGTGTTGGCCAAGTGGCAAAGCGTTGTGGAATTAACATCTCTGCAATCCATTTTTACGAGCAAAAAGGCCTGATTAGCAGTTGGCGTAATCAAGGTAATCAACGTCGTTATTCACGCGATGTCATTAGACGAATATCTCTTATCAAAGCGGCGCAACAATTAGGCATATCTTTAGATGAAATTGGCAGCGCATTTGCTTCATTGCCCAATGGCAGGACAGCCACCAAACAAGACTGGGCGGCATTATCAGTTAATTGGAAAGACACACTCACACAGCGTATAAGTCGATTACAAAATATAAAAGATTCACTTGAAGGTTGTATCGGTTGTGGCTGTTTATCGATGAATCATTGCCCTTTGTATAACCCAAATGACCTGCTCGAACCACAAGGTCCGGGGCCTGTACTGTTAAACAAAAAAGCCTAGTATCAAAAAGACACTAGGCGTAAGCAATAAGCTAAATTGGGGAGTGATAAACAATAGGATGAAGATAAACGATAAAGTGGTCGCATTAAGTTTTAAGCCACCACTTTACCTGCCCATATGCTGAGCTACACTGGGTTAACCGAGTGTGTTTGTACTGACAATATCAATTTTACGAGGCTTCATTGCTTCAGGAATTTCACGTACTAAATCAATATTTAATAAGCCATGTTCTAGTTCCGCACCCACAACGCGTACGTAATCGGCCAGTTGGAATGTCCGCTCAAAGCCACGTTCTGCTATGCCTTGATGTAAGTACTTACGGTCATCGGTTTTTGTCGTCTTATTACCTTTAACTAACAGTTTCTCACCCTCGCTCATAATGTCTAACTCAGACATTGCAAAGCCTGCTACAGCCATAGTAATCCGATAACGATTTTCACCTAGAAGTTCAATATTATAGGGAGGATAGCCACTGTTAGCATTATTAGCAGCTGCATGTTCAGCAAGTTGGGCTAAACGGTCAAAACCAATTGCGCTACGGTAAAGAGGTGTTAAATCTGGTGTAAGATTAAAGTTTCGCATGTTCATATCCTTGTCTAAAGCAATATGTAAAAAATGACCACTATTTCATAACAGTGGCAATGTTAGTAACAGCCCTTACGGCACTGTCATAGTCAGAGTAGTAAAACCTCATTCGAGCGTTTCGTTATCTATCCTGCTACAAAATTAGATATATGGACACAGTGTTTAATATCAAGGCAAATGAATAAATAAATTTAAAAAAATAGATAAAAATATTAAATTACAACAATATTTCAATAGCTTAAACACAACCCATTATAATCAATTACGCCTGCAAACCTGTTTAAATGACTTTTGTCACTAGTAATTATATTTGAAAACGTCACAATAACTCTCAACGCAATACATCAATAAGGATATGTTATGAACCCTGCAACACTGGCACTATTAATCCCAATTATCGCCATTATAGGCAGTTTTATTGTGAGTATTATGAAGCTTAAAGAGCGCCAAAGCCTGGCGGCAAACCAACAAGAAAACAACAATAAGTCACTGCACGATGAAATCAGCTCGTTACGTCAACGTATTGAAGTGTTAGAACGAGTGATTACTGAAGACGCGTATGACTTAAAACAAAAAATTAATAACGCATAACAGAGTATTTATTGTTGTTAACACCAAAAAGCCACCATTATCGGTGGCTTAATGATTTAACGGCATGTCGAAACAAACAACCAGTTAACTGTTTACGGTTATTTATTGACCGAAATTGAGCGCCTAAATAGCGCTAAACTGCTCACAAAAAACACCATCCCAAGCCCAATAATATTCAGCAACTCTGGCCACACAATACTAAAATCGGCACCACGAAAAACCACCGCCTGCGAAAATGCCATAAAGTGCCGCGAAGGGAATATCCATGTGAATGGTTGAACAATGGCAGGTTGACTCTCAATGGGCGTAATCCCTCCAGACAGTAACATCATGGGGATGATGACAATCATTAACAGTAAGGCAAACTGCGCCATGGTGCGGGCTATGGTGCCAAGAAAAATCCCAATCGAGGCTGCGGCAAATAAGTAAATCGTTGTTCCACCCACTAATAACCAACGGGATCCAGCAATGGGGACATCCAGCAAGGTTTCGACCATAAAGAAAAGTGACAACGAAAAAGCAACCAGCACAATAAGTCCGTTTGCCCATACCTTGGACATAATGATTTGAAATGACGTCAGCGGCATAACCAGTAAATGCTCAATGGTGCCATGCTCACGTTCACGCAGCAGTGCAGCGCCTGTCAGAATAATAGCCAACAAGGTGACATTATCGAGCAGCGCTCCCATTGAACTAAACCAGCTCATGGTGCCATTAGGATTAAATGCACGGCGCTGGACTAATACTACGGGATAATCGATGGTTACATTAGAGCGATTAACAAAAAAGTTAACCTCCTTGGTGATGATACTTTGAATATAACTATTACCTAAACTTGCTTGAGTCACAGCGGTTGCATCAACATCGATTTGCACACTCGGTAAGCGTCCATCACGCACATCTGCCTCAAAACGTGGTGGAATACTTACCACAAACATAAAGCGGTCTTGGTCCATGACTTGGTCTACCTCACTGGCAGATATTTGCTCTGCAAACTTAAAATAAGGAGGATAGAAAGCATTGGCAATGTTACGCGACAGCGTTGAGTGGTCTTCGTCGACAATCGCAATGGATGCATTATTCACCGACTCACTAATGGCGGTTGAACGCGAGTAAATCTGCGCACTGAATAAAAACACAATCAGTATAATCATGGTCACGTCACCCATGACACTACGAAGCTCTTTAGTACCAAGCCAGAAAATATTGCTCCAAATTCTCATCGGTTATGCCTCCTGCTTTTTCAAACACGCCGCAGCCAAAACCACTAAAATAGGACCATAAATCGACAACATCATGATGTCGCCTGTCAGGTCAAAAAAGTCTAAACCTTTAGTAAATGCCGCCACACTCAAATGCATATAATAGGTTGCCGGCCACGCCATACCGATAATGTACCCGCCACCTTCTAACGTGGATGTAGGTTGCACTAACCCCGAAAACAGCGCTGTAGGTAATAGCGATACGATAGTGGTTGCAAACACCGCGGTGACTTGAGTTTTCGTGACAGATGACACCACTAAACCAATGCCAGTTGAGGCGCACACATAACAAAATGCCCCAACGGTGAGCCCCAATAGGCTGCCTTTTAATGGAACCTGCAATAAAAACACCACCAAAAATGTCAAAATAAAAAAGTTGATCATGCCAATAGCGATATACGGCAGCTGTTTACCAATAAGAAATTCAAACTTATTGGTTGGCGTAACAAAAAAGTTAGTGATAGTGCCGACTTCCTTTTCACGGGCGATACTCACAGCCATGAGTATTGCCGGAAAGAACAATAACAATAACGCTGGCGTTTTAGGCCCAATGGAATAAATACTTTCAAATGAAGGGTTATAGCGATAACGAGACTGCAGATCGACATTATACAGTGCACTGGCATCAACCCCGGATTCTGTCGCTAATTGTGTAAGGTACCAAATATAGCCACCAGTGACATAGCCTTCGATAGTGCCGGCTCGGGTGGTATTAGCACCATCTATCCATGCCGAAACGTGTGCAGTCTGACCCTTTTTAATATCGCGACCAAAACCGGCCGGGATCTCTATCGCCAAGGTGATATCGTTAGACTGTAAGCGCCGCTCAAGCTCGTCTTTACTTTGTAATACAGGTCTTTCGATAAAATAATGAGAGCCTTGAAAGTGACTAACGTATTCTCGGCTTTGCGGTGTTTGGTCATAATCGAGCACCGCGAAAGTCAGATCTTCAATATCTAACGAGATCCCATAAGCAATCACAATCAACAAAATCACACTGCCAAAAAACGCAAATGCGAGGCGAATTTTGTCACGCATTACCGCCATCATTTCAAGATAACTATACGCCAGCAACCGCGATAAATTAAAGCCAAAGCGTTTTGCATGCTGTGGTTGGCTTTGGCTTAATGTCGTCGGTTCTGAAGTAGGGGCTATTTCAAGTTGCGCTTGCTTTTGAGGGGGCTGGCCTATCGCATCTTCAAGATAACTGATAAAAGCTTCTTCAAGCGACGTTGACCCTTTGGCTTCAACAAGGTGTTGTGGCTCATCGTAAACTAAGACTTCACCTGCATGCATTAATGAAATACGGTCACACCGTAACGCTTCATTCATAAAGTGGGTTGAAATAAATATGGTGACTTTATCGCGACGTGATAACTCAACAAGCAATTCCCAAAATTCATCACGTGCAACAGGGTCAACACCTGATGTGGGCTCGTCAAGGATTAGCATTTCTGGCTCGTGGATCACCGCAACCGCAAGTGACAAGCGTTGGCGGATCCCAAGTGGCAGTGATGATGCCAAATCATCCATTTGCTTACGCAAACCAAAGCGATCAACCAGTACATCAATTCGCTCTGTGGCTTTCGAAGCAGATAAATGGAACAAACGCGCATGCAAGGTCAAGTTCTGTTTAACCGTCAGCTCACCATACAAGGAAAAAGCTTGCGACATAAACCCTACTCTATTGCGCATGTAGATATTGCTGGCATCGACAGGCTTACCAAATAAAAACGCCTCACCCTCTGACGCAGGTAACAGTCCGGTCAACATTTTCATGGTGGTTGTTTTACCGCAACCATTTGAGCCCAAAAAGCCAAAAATCTCTCCGGCTTGAATGTCAAAACTCACATTACTGACAGCAGTAAAATCCCCAAAACGACGGGTTAACCCTTTGGCTGTAATTGCAGGTGAAGCATCGGTTTTTTCAAAAGGAGGAATAACAAGCGCATGACCACTGCCGCGCTTTTCTTTTGGTAGTAGCCGAGTAAAGGTTTGCTCGATATTTTCAGATTGAGTTTTGAGTTTGAGTGCTTCAGGTGTACCCGAGTCCAACACATGGCCTGCATCCATAGCCACCAACCAATCAAATCCTTCGGCTTCATCCATATAAGCGGTAGACACTATCACGCTCATGCTAGGCCGTTCACTGCGTATTGTGTTAATTAACTGCCAAAATTGTCGCCTAGAGAGAGGGTCGACCCCGGTAGTTGGCTCATCTAATATCAATAAATCGGGGTCATGAATAAGCGAACAGCATAAACCCAGTTTTTGTTTCATCCCGCCGGATAACTTACCTGCTGGCCGTGATAAAAATGCATTAAGGCCCGTTGCATGGGTGAGTCGGTCAATGCGGGTTTTACGTTCAGAGGCCCCCTGGCCAAATAATTTACCAAAGAAATCGAGGTTTTCGGCAACACTGAGCTCACTGTATAAATTCTTACCTAACCCTTGAGGCATATAAGCAATACGAGGGCCAACATTTGAGCGATGTCGAGCCGAGGCCATATCACCGCCAAGCACTTCAAGATTACCACTCTGTAATTTTCTGACCCCAGAAATCAGTGCCAACAAGGTTGATTTACCCACCCCATCAGGGCCGAGTAAACCCACCATTTGTCCCGAAGGGATACTGAGCGTAACATCTTCAATCGCCATGACTTTTTTATATCTATGACTAACATTGCTAATACAGACGATCGGTTTGTGTTGTTGGTCCATGATTATGTACCCACATTAATGTTAATTGACTGAATTAGGCTCAGAGTCTGGCAACAATTGTTGAAGAAAATCAGGCCACGGAGTCAGCTGCTCTCCGGGTAAAGGTGTCAGGCGTATATAAGCCACGCCACGCACGCCAGTCTTCACATCTTCTATGTGTTTTTGTACTAGGTATTGAGGGATCCGCACCTTAACACGAAACATCAGTTTTTCACGTTCACTAAGGGTTTCAACTTGCTTTGGGGTAAATTGTGATTCGGGTGATACAAAGCTCACCGATGCAGGAATGGTATAATCGAGAACATCTAATTTAATTCTCGCCTCTGCACCTATCGCAATACGATTTGCTGGTGCCGAAGGTACAAATATCTCCATATAGACATCAGCAAGGTTAATCATAGTCAACACTTTGCCACCACTGCCAAGCACCTCACCTGGTTCGGCAAGTCGGTATATCACTCGACCAGTCACTGGGGATTTCAACACACAATCATCAATTTGAGTTTGGATTTCTTTGGTACTGGCCCTAACAGCATCCACCATACGTTCACGATAAACCAGGCCAGCCTTAGCCGCCTGAAGCGCGGCTTTAGCAACAGCAACCTGACTGACTCTTGTATCATAGGTTTCTTTACTAATATGGTTATCTTTTACCAGTGCTCTAGCCCGAGACAATTCTTGTTCGGCTAACACTTCCTCAGCCTTTGCCTGCTCGATGGTTGCCAGAGCAGAAGCAACTTGGCTTTCAGCACTGGCCACATTAGCTTCAGCACCAAGCAGTTGAGCACGCAATTGATCGGTATTAATTTGCGCGACAACTTGTTGCTCTTTAACAAGGTCCCCTTCCTGAGCCAAAATGGTATCGACCCGTCCCGCTATTTTAGTTGATACATCAACTTCTACAGCTTCAATTCTGCCGTTACCTGACACTAAACCACCGGCTAGCGGAGCGACTTGTAAATATTGCCACCCCCACCAAAAAGAAAAAATAAGCACTATAAAAACAACGATATATATAACTCTCTTCAATATGTTATTCATTGTCTAAAAATCCTTCTATGAGTGACAGCAATCTTTTTTAACGCAACAAGCTGACATTATTCAATCTCTGTCAAAAACCTTGTCTCGGCACCACAACCTTGAACAGTATTAATCGGCTAGAGAGCCAGACATGCATAAAATGAGAAGAGACAACGGCTCGTAATATGTTACCTAGTTGCAATAACAACTAAAGCGAATCAATATCAGATTGTAAAAACCGCTATCCTCACAGATAAATCTAGATTTCATTTGTCGATGTATTTATTTAACGCACAAGTGCAGCAAATGATGATATTTAGCAAGGTAGAAACGGTATTCACAACGCTCCCCCCATTCAAACGATAAATTAGTGTATTAACTCAATTAAATTTTGTATCAATAAAAGAGGTTAAACCTTGATCTGCCTCACAGTTAGGGTGAATAAGCGGACATAACTTAAAATAAGTACAAAAGTTTGATCATTCTCTGCTATGCATTCGAGCAATGAATATTTCAATCACAATACTATTTGCTCAAATTCAAGACGTAAAAAAGCCCGTTGCGTTAGCAACGGGCTTATCACTACTCTTTCGAGTAAATTAGGCGCCTGGAAATGACCTACTCTCGCATGGGGAGACCCCACACTACCATCGGCGATACTGTGTTTCACTTCTGAGTTCGGAATGGGATCA